>JANMZB010000766.1:0-15073 GCA_031382725.1 Sphingobacteriaceae bacterium
CTTCATATACGGCACCTTCTTTTAGAGGAACATTAAATGCAGGATGCGCGCCAATGGAAAAATATAAAGTTTCGTTTGCCGGATTTTCAACCTCATACCCAACGGAGATCTTACTTCCATTAAGTGTGTAAATTATTCTTAATAAAAATTCAAAAGGGTAATAGCCTAAGCTTTCCTCAGTGCTTTTCAAAACGAAAGATGCACGTTCTGCAGATGCTTCTTCAAGCTCGAAACTTACATCACGGGCAAAGCCATGTTTAGGGATTTGATAGTTTTTTCCTTTATAGATAAAAGTATCGTCGATCAATCCTCCAACAATCGGGAATAAAACGGGAGATTGTCGCGGCCAGAATGTAGCATCGCCATTCCAAAGGAACTCTGTATTAGACGATTTTAAAAATAGGCTGCTAAGTTCAGCTCCGTGTAGATTTATAGTAGCTTTTAAGTATTCGTTTTCTAGAGTTATCATTTTAATTTATCAACATCAAACCAGGGTACGCAATTTTCGTTTTCCAAGATACCAATTTGATTTATCTTGCAAACTATATGTACAGATTACTAATGATTTCATTGCTTTCGGTAGCAATTTACGCCTGCACAGCAAAAGGACCTTACAGTGCTACAAACAAAATTTATAGACAACAAGCAAAAACGCTGGCAAAGTCATTAACTGAACTGCCTGTTGTAACCCCTTACAATTCTGCGTCGTACAGGCGGCAACAATAAATTTTAATCTGCGTAAGCCTAATTATGTAATCATACATCACACCGCACAAAATTCTTGTGAGAAAACTCTCCAAACGTTTACATCGGTTAAATCGCAGGTAAGTGCACATTATGTTGTTTGTAAGGATGGCACGATTCACCATATGCTAAATGATTATTTACGTGCGTGGCACGGCGGAGTGGCCAGGTGGGGAAGCATATCTGACATTAACTCTGTATCGTTAGGTATTGAATTAGATAACAATGGAACAGAAGATTTTTCTGAAAGCCAATTAAACAGTTTGATAAGACTACTTGCCGATCTAAAGAATACCTATAATATCCCTGCGTCAAATTTTATAGGACATTCGGATATTGCTCCTGTAAGAAAACAGGATCCGAGTGTTAAATTTCCATGGAAGCGACTGGCTGAAGGTGGTTATGGAAACTGGTATGATGCGGTGTTAGACACTTTACCTTCCGGCTTTAATCATTTACACGGATTAAAGATAATCGGATACGATGTAAAAGATTCCACTGCCGCAATTATCGCTTTTAAACGGCATTTCATTCAAAATGAACTGAGTCCTGTTCTCAGCCCGGAACAAAAAACCATAATCAATAATTTAATCAAACATTATTAGGTGTTTAAACATCTATTCTATAACCTTAGTGTAAAAAATTGTAGTCTTTATATGGAAAAGGGATTAAACAAAGCATATCTCTGTATCTTTGATTGAAAATTAATAAAAGAAGAAAATACTATGATAACTATTGGTCAAAAATTCCCTTCATTTGAAAAAAAGGCTTGTGTAAGTATCGAAAAAGGCAAAGAATTCGAAACATTAACCTCAGATTATTTAACTAATGATGATAATGTTTGGACGGTGATGTTCTGGTGGCCTAAAGATTTCACTTTTGTATGCCCTACAGAAATTGCTGAATTTAATAAAGCTTATGGTGAGTTTAGAGATAGAGATGCACGTTTAATAGGTGCTTCTACAGACTCAGAATTTGTTCATGCAGCCTGGAGAAGAGATCACGATGATTTACGTGACCTTAAATTCCCAATGCTAGCCGATACTTCAAAATCATTATCTGAAGATTTAGGAATTTTAGAGCCTGTTGAAAAAATCGCTTACCGAGCAACATTTATTGTTGACCCTACCGGTATTGTACGCTGGGTTTGCGTGAACGATTTAAGTGTAGGCCGTAACGTTAAAGAAGTGTTACGTGTTCTTGATGGCTTGCAAACAGATGAGCTTTGCCCTTGTAATTGGGAAAAAGGCCAGGAGACATTATAAATTATTTAGTATCAGGAATCCCCGAAAGGGGATTTTGTTTTAGATGTTAAAGATATGAGCGAAACTACAGAGGTTATAAAAGAACTATTAGAAAGTATTCACGTTTCTGCCGACTACCGAAACAGCAGTTTAAGCTTACTGGAGAAAGGTGAATCAAGATACATCCGCGATTTAAAAGTCAACTTCAACAGTACCTTAATTTCAGAATATTTATCTCAAAAGGAAATCGGACTTATTGGTGTAAGTATTGCTGCAAACAATCAAAACAAAATTTTAAGCGATTTTTACACCTCCTTTTCAGAAACTGCTGGTGCCACTGCCGAAGATATTGCTGAAGCTGTGGCTTGTGCATCTTTGCTGTCATCCAATAATGTTTTTTACAGGTTCAGGCATTATACTCAAAAGGAAAAGTACACTCAAATTCCTGCGCGCATTCGCATGCAGATAATGGTGAAGCCCCTTACCGGGAAAGAATTTTTTGAATTGCTTAGTCTTGCAGTTTCTGCAGTTAACGGTTGCGAAATGTGCGTAAACGCACATGAAGACTCATTAATTAAGTTAGGAACCAGCGAAGAGCGAATATTTGATGCCGTTAGAATCGCTTCACTTGTTACGGCAACCGGGAAAATTATTTTCTAAAATAAGTTACAATTCGTACATTAGAGGCAGGTTAACCGTTTAAAGCAGAACTATCCCGATATATAATCGCTGCCGCAATGTAGCGAGGGCTTTAGTGAAACGGAATTTTTAATTGTAATTTTAGGGATGCCGTCGTATAGTTCATATACGACGGTTTTTTGTTTAAGGCTTATTATTCTTATCTCTATTAACCTTACACAGTTTGATACCAACATATCCTTCAACAATTCTTACTTTTGAAAAAACATTAAAAATGGAAACTGAAAAAACTACTGAGGATTACGGAATATGTTTTCTATTAGCTGCACTATGTGGTATTGCTACCGCCTGGGTTGTTAGTGGCTCGCTTTTGTATATGTTTATCGGAGCACTTTTGGGATTGTTATCGGCTGGGTTTTTTGTAAATGTTATCCTTAGAAAAGGTAACACAAGGTTATAAAAATAAAGCGTCCCAAACTAGCCGGGACGCTTCAACCTAAACCTTATCACAATTAAACCAATTTTACTTGGTTTGTATAGATAACGCTGCGTATTTCGATTTGTTTTTAAAATAAAACTTTTATTTCATTTTATTTTTAATTCCGAAGTGCTTGCGATATTTTGTAAGATTCTTGGATCCTTCAGCACAGTTTAAAGCAATATTAAACCGCATCCTTTGGTTTTAATAATGCCTGAGGAGTTGTCTCTAAAAAGCAATTTATTTCGATACAAATATTAATACATGTTTATAAATACTAATTTTGGTTTATACTTGTTTAAAAAGAGGCAGTAACAAAACTGTCTCTTTTTTATTTAATATAAACTCTGGTATATAATGGAGTTGCTTATAATGGATTTTAAATCGTTTAAAGAAATGCTTAGGAAAATATTTTTGGCCCTTTTTATTGTAGCAGCATTCGCCTGTAAAGCAAATTTGCGTGTAAACACAACTGTAGAGGGTTCAAATAACCTCACTCCGGATCCTCAACAGCAAATTATTGCAAAGGAGCTTGTTAAGGTAATGGAGAATTATAATTATAAAAGAGTTAAAGTTAACGACTCGTTATCAGTAGTAATTTTCGATAGCTATATCAAAAGGCTTGACCCTAGCCGTAATTATTTGCTTACCAGCGATATTAAGGAGTTTCAAAAATACCGCACCCAGCTGGATGACCAGTTAAGAGAAGGCGACTTGAGCGTAATGTTTAAGATCTTTAACACGTTTCAAAAACGCTACGAAGACCGTATTAAATATTCCATTTCTCAAATAGATAAGCCCGTTGACTACGCAAAAGATGAAGTATATGTGTACAACCGTGAAAAATTGGGATGGTTGAGTTCCGTAGCAGAAGCAGACGATCTTTGGAGGAAAAGAATTAAATACGATCTTTTAAATTTAAAGATCGCATCTGGAACTGCAGGGAAGCCAGCGATAAAAAACCCAACTGACCAAAGTGCAACTGTAGTAAAAGACACTTCGATAGTTAAAAGTCGTGAAACCTTAAGAAAACGTTACGAAAACCTTTTATCCCAATCTAAAAAGACGAATAGTCAGGATGCATTTCAAATTATGATGGATTCTTTTACGCAAGCCGTAGATCCTCATACCAACTACTTCGTACCGGTTAAGGCTCAGGAATTTAATGAAGAAATGGCCCGAAGTTTCACAGGTATTGGGGCTACACTTCAACTGGAAAATGAAGTGGTTAAAGTTGCATCAATTGTTCCAGGTGGGCCTGCCTTCAAAGCTAAAACACTAAATGCCGGAGATCGGATTATTGGTGTAGCACAAGGTAATGATGAATTTGTAGATGTTATTGGTTGGAGACTAGATAATACTGTTCAAAAGATCAAAGGGCCCAAAGGAACAACCGTTCGTTTGAAAATAATACCGGCCGGACAAGAGCTGTCATCTCAACCGAAGGTAATTTCTATACTTCGTGATAAGGTGATTTTGGAAGAGCAATCGGCAAAGAAAACAATTAAAACTGTGGTTAATGATGGAAAAACCTACAAAATAGGTGTGATCGATATTCCGGGATTTTACCTTGATTTTAAGGCTTATCAATCCGGAGACGCGGATTATAAAAGTACCACACGCGACGTAAGAAGAATTCTGGATACACTAAAACAACAAAATGTGGATGGTATTGTGATTGATTTGCGTAGTAATGGCGGTGGTTCTTTAATTGAGGCCATTGAACTTACTGGCTTGTTTATCAAAACCGGCCCGGTAGTTCAGGTAAAAGATTTACGTAAAACAGAAGTAAATGAAGATGAAGATCCGAATGTTACCTGGACTGGTCCACTCGGTGTAATGATAGATCGTTTTAGTGCTTCGGCATCTGAAATTTTTGCCGCAGCTATTCAAGATTATGGACGTGGCGTTATTATGGGAACCCAAACTTATGGAAAAGGAACAGTACAATCCGCCATCGATATGTCGAGATTCATCAGTACCGTCGATGAAGTGATCATGAAAGCCAGATCCGGAAATTCGGGCACAGGTTCAGCTCCCCGTGGCGGCGAACCATCTAACACAGGGGCTCCGAAATATGGACAGATCAATCTCACTATGGCTAAATTTTATCGTATTAACGGGAGCAGTACACAACATAAAGGTGTGATACCCGATATTCAGTTTCCAATGATCTATCCGGCAGAAAAATATGGAGAAAGCTCTGAAACTTCTGCGCTTCCTTTTGATATGATCAAAGCTGCGCCATTTAGTCCCGTATCGAATTTGAATCCTGTTAAGTCAATTTTGGCCAAACAGCATGACCAACGTATGAAGGCTTCGACAGAATATAAATATCTATTAGAAGACATTCAGCAGTTTAAGAAGCGGGAAGCTGAAAATTCTGTAACGCTTAATGAAGCTCAACTTAAGAAAGAAAGAGATGATCAGGAAGTTATCAATCTTGCCCGCATAAATCAGCGCCGTGCTTTACAGGGCTTAACTCCTTTGAAAAAGAATGAAGTAGCACCAAAACAGGATAATGATTTTATTCAGGATGAGAGCTTAAAAGTTATGGCAGATTTTATTCAGTTGAAAGATACAGGGAAGTATAGTTTGAAATATTAGTATTTGGCCAGGCGATTAGCCAGATCATTTATCAATAAAAAAGTCCGATATGTGTCGGACTTTTTTATTAGTCTGTATTACCCTGAAATGGTTTTCAATGAGTAACAGGGTTTACCTATTTCATTTAATTATTACTTAATCCGCTTTGCGCCTCTTCCCATCTTTTTAATTCTGCAGGATCGAGCACGCGCTTAATAGCGGATTGTGTTTGAGGATTTATTTCAATATACTGTACCTCGCCCGGCTTCAAAGTGAAATTGATTGTTGCCTGCTTGTTCTTCGAAGTGATTAGTTTTTGTGAAAAGCCAGGCTCGGACTTCGCTTTGAGGAACTCATACTGTGTATTGGTAAGATTTAAAGGCGTTCCCATTACCTGCCAGCTTTCCCATACACTTCCCTGAGCCAGGCCGATAGTCATCCGGATAGAATTATAGATAGTATCTTTTTCGAAGGGCACTTCAATAGTACCGTCCCAATTATTTAAAACTGGTTTTTCAACAAAGTTTTGGTTCCACAATAAGATCTTGGTAAGACCTTGTTCTTTTGTAACAAGCACTCCTGTACCCTCAGGATAGGTTTTTTTATTCACTACAGTTTGAATATTGCCCGTCATTTTTCTTAAAAACCGAAACGCATTGAAAGAAGCTTTGGGGATACCATGTATGGATATCAATCCGTACGTATTAGAAAATGGTGCATGTGGAATTCCACCTTCATCGAAAATATCGCTAACCACCCAATAAGCATAGCTTTTTGCTGATTTATCGAGCTCGAGGCAATTTCTTACGATGAAAGAAGCAGCGTATAAATTATCAACATAAATATTATCACCCCAGGTTATTTGCTTTGCTGAAGCGGCCGTTTGAGTATTCCATTCTGTCCAATGGATTTCTAAATCTGGCCTTGCCGATTCTCTAACCCATTGTTCTACTTCTTTAACAGTGTAAGTGAAAAAGTCGCCTATTTTATGTGGACTGCCTTTTCGATCGGGGTATTGAACCTGCTCGTCCTGCGGATATAAGTGTGTGGAAACAAAATCAAGCGGAACCTTATTTTTAGTGGTGTAGTTAATTATTTCTTTGATCCAGTTTCCTTTAGAAGATGCCGGCCCGCCAATTCGGATTTTAGGATCAACCCGCTTTACCGCTTTGGCACTAGCTGTATAAAGTTTAAAATATTCATCCTGCGTACCGCCCCAAAATCCTGAAAGATTAGGCTCGTTCCATACTTCAAAATACCAGGAGCGCACTTCATCAATGCCATAACGCTCCACCATGTGTTGAGTAAAAGAATATACCAAGTATTCCCACTCGTCGTATGACTTGGGCGGAGTTACGTTCATTTTATAGTTAAACATATCTTGTGGCCCGGATGCCATTACCCTCGGCATAGGATTAAGTTCTACAAATGGTTTTATTCCTAACTTAAGTAATGCATCGTAAACCTGATCTACCTGGTGCCATTGAAAAATAAGCTTCCCGGTTTTTTCATCGCGTTTAACTACATCCATTTCGTCATCGAAAATTGCATGAAAGCGGCAAAACCGGTATCCCATTATTTTTTGGGCATAAGCAAGGTGCTCCAGAATATCTGCGCGTAGCAAATTATTTGCCCGACCTACTGCGATAATGTTTCGCCATGGCATATTCAATTGCTCTTGCTTAGTTGGAGCCATTATTTTAAGGGTACTTACCTGGCTATATCCCGATGTTAAAGCGCAAAGGAGGAATAGAAGAATTACATATTTCTTTAATTTCATGCTAATGATAATTTGAATTACGATGGATTTATAACGCGCACCTAAACTAAATATATTTTAGGGTTTTAAGATATTAAATCTACTAAGAGATCGCTGACTGGTGCTTTAATTAAAGTTGATCTAGGCTTATAATTATCAAAACTGAAACCCTAGTACGGTAAAGTTTTCTAAATAACTTATTTTCTGACTAGCCTTATCAATATCGTTTCGGCCTGTAGTGTGAATGTGGGATAAATCTGTCCAGCCAACTTTGGTGCTATTTTGCAGGTAAATGTGTTTTAAGATATAATATTTAAGTCCGGCTTTTGCCGATATACCATAACCCGCCAGGTTCCAGTAATTGTTTTTACCTACCCCGAATAAGTGAACATCAGAACGTGGCAACATTACTCCAGCTCCAAAGCCGGTTTCTAAAGTAAGTGATCTTCTTTGCGATTTAGCAACCCAAATGTCATCATAGCGCTCCATTTCTACGCTGGCATAATTAAAACCATCTGTATGTTCAAATAGCAACATATCGGCGTTTACAGTAATTTGCTCGTTGTTATAAGTTCCGGCATAAGGTCCGGTAGGGATAGCGGGTTGGGAGATTGAAGGACTTATAAAACCATCAATTTTGACAGATTGCGGAATATCCATTACATACTTCATATGATCCCACCCGATAGAAATACTGTAATTGTCTTTAATAAAATATCCCAAATGGAAATTAAATTGTGGAATAGACATTTTACTTAATGTATAATATTTCTTTCCAAATGCAGTCGGTCTGTCGTGGGCTACTATTTGTTTAAGAGTAAAATCATACCCTGGTCCTTTAAAATTAAGATCGCTTTTACTGTACCATGAAGTATTATATCCCCAATGGAAATATATATCGCCCTTTCGGGAAAAATTTCTTGTTGATTTAAGATGAAACAGATTTTTGTGAATCCCTCGTTTCAATGTATCTGGTTCTTGAGTAAAAGCAACGTTCATTTGAACAAGAACTACAAAAATAATTGTAAAAAACTTCATATAGGCTAAACTTTGATCGAGCGATCAGCCATGCGTAAAAGCATTGACGAAAAGATCAGGATGCGCAAAGCCATCCCAATTAATAAGAAATGTAATCCTAAAACTCAAGGTAAATATAATATAAATACGTGTTTCCGATAACGTAGTTTACACGGCAATTTAGGTGATGTGAACTTTATACGTTTTCAATCGTTGATTATATTATGCAGCTACCCGATATTCAAAATATACTAATAGGAGACCAGCCATGGGATTTCTTACTGGAAGTACTGCTACGCTCATGTATTATGTTTTGCTTTATATTGATAGCATTGCGTATGTCGGGCAAAAGAGGGATTAAACAGTTGTCCATTTTTGAACTCGTTATTATTATCGGCTTAGGTTCGGCTGCCGGCGACCCAATGCTTTATAAAGAGGTTGGAATTTTACCGGCCTTAATTGTTTTTATTGTAATAGTAGGCTTATATAGAACAGTTACCTGGTTAAGTGGAAAATATTTGCCGTTTGAGCAGTTAATTGAAGGTAAACCAATCTACCTTATCAGGGAAGGCAAATTTTCAATAGAAGATTTTAACAAGGAGGATCTTTCGCAGGATGAGTTTTTTGCGGAGCTTAGGGTAAACAGCATTGAGCATTTGGGGCAAATTAGAAACGCTATCCTTGAAACATCAGGAAATGTTAGCTTGTTATACTTTGATGATAAAGACGTTAAGCCGGGGCTTCCTCTATACCCTGATTTATATCATAAAAAGTCTGTAGAGATTTCGCAACCGGGAGTATATGCCTGTGCTTATTGTGGAAATATAGAAGAGCTTGATCATTCCCGTACTTGCAAAATTTGCAATCGAAAAGAATGGGTATTGGCTATAAAAACGTTTAGACGGCCGTAAAAATTTAGGTGAATATAATCTGCATTACAATATCAAATTTTATAAAGCCTTGTACTTAAGCTTAAGAAAAGTTTTCTCAATACAATGCCAGCTCAAATAAGCTGCAACGAAGGCGAGGGGCAATGAAATAAAAAACAAACGGTGCGCATCCAAATAATTATATAAAATATACATCACACTCTGTTGCGCCGGCCAGCCATATAAGTATACACCGTAAGAAAAATCACCTTTTTTAGCGAATTGAGAAAAATCTATGTTGGGGTGGAAGGCAAAATAAAACAATAAATAACTGCAGGTAATCGGTAGGACCAAAACAACGTCGTTGGTCCAAATGCAAGAAATAATCAAGACGATAGCCGATAGCAGAGCCAGGAAGTTGCTCCTTATAATTTTGTCGCGAAAAAGGTAATAGCATGCACCTAAAAAGAAGTCTACAAAAAACCTTAAAAAATTGATTGGGTTTAATAACTCTTTTAACCATTCAGGGATATGATTTTCAAGATCTTTAGTAAGATAAATAATTTGTAAACACAGTAAAACATATAATACTATTAGTGATAAGAACAGCCGCCATTTTTTCTTCATCAACCCCAACCATGCAAAAAATGGAATCATAAGGTAACACAAGAATTCATATTGAATAGTCCATAGCGATGAATTTACTGAATTACCCATTGGTAACCAGCTAAAACACTCTCCTGCCTGAGGTGTTTGCAGTGTGAACAAGTCGAAAAAGAGTCGTCCGATATCGAGCGAACTAAAATAGTGCCTTATGTTTAGTAAGTGTTCTTTGTTACCTGAAGCTAGTGGGCCTATAATTAAAATACTTATCAAAAATGCGGTAACAAACCCAGGAAGTATTCGAAGAGCCCTCTTTTTTAAGTATTCAGAATTCGACTTGCTATGCTCCCAACTCCCAGTTATTAGAAACCCGCTGATGATGAAGAAAAGGTCAACCGCAACCGAACCAAGGTCAATTTGATTTTGTGTAAAAATCATTAAAGGCTCGGTCTTATGTTTTCCAAGAATTACATAACTATGGCTATAAATCACTAGAATAGCCAGAATAAGCCTGATCAGATCGAAATTATTTTTTCTTAGATTT
This sequence comes from Sphingobacteriaceae bacterium, assembly GCA_031382725.1. Lineage (GTDB taxonomy): Bacteria > Bacteroidota > Bacteroidia > Sphingobacteriales > Sphingobacteriaceae > Paradesertivirga. Next base: position 10,484 of record JANMZB010000766.1, read on the forward strand.
TCTCCAATGAGACGATGATTCATTAATACAAAAGATAGACGTAAATATCAAAACATTTTACTGTACTACGAAGTTCAACTCCTGGAGTTTCATCTTATAAACTGCAGACTTATAAACACATTTCCGTCATCATTTAAACCATATCAAGCTCAATAAGCTTCATTTTATTAATATTGAAGATTAATAAAATCCTCTATGTTCACTAAAGAGAAGATTATTCTGCTACTGCTTGCCGCACTAAACTTCACCCATATTCTTGATTTTATGATCATGATGCCGTTGGGAAATTACCTTATGCCGTATTTCGATATATCTTCAAAACAGTTTTCTATGCTGGTGGCTGCATATACCTTCAGTGCAGGTATATCCGGTTTTTTTGCAGCGTTCTTCGTCGATAAATACGATCGTAAAAAGGTTTTGTTATCCGCTTTCGCGGGATTTTTAATCGGTACTTTTTGCTGTGCTATTTCACCGTCATATATCATATTATTAGTTTCCAGAATTGTAGCCGGCATTTTTGGTGGACTGATTGGAGCACAAGTGTTATCTATAGTCGCGGATTTAGTGCCCTATGAAAGACGCGGTACGGCAATGGGAATTATCATGGCAGCTTTTTCGGTAGCCTCTGTGTTTGGAGTACCGTTTTCATTGTACCTGGCCAATATATTTAACTGGCATGGGCCTTTCTTTTTTGTAGCCGGTTTCGGTGTTTTATTAATCCCTCTATTAATAAGATACCTGCCAACAATGGATACACATATTCAGTCGGATGTGACCAAAAAAGTTGATCCGCTTACCTTATTAAAAGACATCGGAAGAGATAAAAATCAGGTACTGGCTTTAGCCTTATCGGCCTCAATCATGTTAGGACATTTCTTGATTATTCCCTTTCTTAACCCATTTATGGAATTTAACAAAGGATTTAGTAAACTTCAAACACCTATGGTTTATATGGTTGGCGGCGCGCTTACGTTAGTAACTTCTCCATTAATGGGACGAATTGCTGATAAAATTGGTAAGCATCGTTTATTTATCATCATGGCACTTGTGGCGATAATACCAATCGCTGTTATTACTAATCTTCCAGATATTCCCTTCTACCTCGTATTATGCGTAACCGGATTTTGGTTTGTAGTTTCATCCGGTAGAATGATCCCGGCCCAGGCGATGGTTAGTAATGTCGTATCAGCCGAAAGGCGCGGAAGTTTTATGAGCATAAACTCCTCAGTTCAGCAAATTTTTGTTGGCATTGCATCTATCCTGGCTGGTTTGATAGTGGTAAAAACTCCTTCAAATGCCATTCTGCATTATGAGGTTACCGGTTATATTGGTATTGCAGTTACCCTTCTTAGTGTGCTATTCGTAACCAAATTGCATTCGCGATTAAAGCGGGCGGAGGTTAAATCAACCCAGAATACAGATTAAATATTCCCGCCTACCTTTAAGCCACTTGGCACTCGTTTTGGAATTGTTCTATCGAAAGTATCATCGTTCAGCGTATTTAAAAATTCGATAATTAACCTGAAATCCCTTTGAGTTATTTTGCTTTTCCGCGCTATTGGGTCAAGGTGATCTGGAGAGATTCTTGTGTTACGTGATTTTAAACCGGCAACATCTTCGTAAAGTTCCATCACATTTTCGAGCGTTTTAAGCTTTCCGTTATGCATGTAAGGATCTGTATATCTAAGGTTTCGAAGCGTAGGTGTACGAAAGGCATCTTTATTGCCTACACCCAGATCGGGCTCGGGCAACTTTTCATTATCCGGCACACCCAAAACATGTAGCTTATAGTCAGAGAACATCGGACCATTATGACATTTCGCGCAGCCCGCTTGCTTAAAAACCTTAAGTCCTTCCTGCTCCATGGTATTTAAAGCAGTTTTATCGCCTCGCATAAATTTATCAAATGGCGAGTTATTGGCTATCAGGGTTCGCTCAAAAGCTGCAATTGCTTTCGAAAGATTCTGAATGGTAATGGCTTCATTCCCTCCAAACGCTTTTTTAAAAAGCTTTTGATATTCGGCATTAGTTTTTAATCTGCCCGCAATACTATCTAATTCAATAGCTTCTTCATGAGCCATTCCGCGCATTTCTTCCAGAGATGCAATTGGTTTTAGCGATTGCAGTTCGAGGCTCTGCGTGCGTAAATCCCAAAACATTGGTGCCTTTTCAGGATCGTAGTTACCCTTCGTATCAATTCCATTAAAAGCAGTATTTAGAATCGATTGTGAGTTTCTTTTAGTAAAAGGAATATTGTTCGGCTCATTAAATCGCCGCATCTCGCCTAAGCCAGTGCCATTTACACCTATTGAAAGCTCCAGACCTTCGGCATAACCATATTCGGGATGGTGGCACGATGCACAGGAAACATCTTTATCGCCAGACAAAATCGGATCATAAAACAATAACCTGCCAAGCTCAATTTTTTTAGGAGTGCTTGGATTATCTGCCGAACTTTTAACATTCAGGGGCAAGGCAGACACGGTTTCGTCGATTGAATCTAAAACGGTTTTATTTTGCTGTCCGCTATTATTGTTGCAGGCGCATAAAAAGCAGATGAAAATGCTCGGAACCAGGTTTATAAAAAAGGCTTTCAACTTCAAATCTAAGCTTAAAGATACGAGCTGAAATGAGAATGGATCTCTTGTGATGGTTTTTTTTGAAATGAGGTTGCGGTCTCTTGGATAGTGAGCCCTGTCTTTTGCTCATACTGCACAGGCCTTAACCACATCGGCCGGTATCCGCGTCAGCCAGGTTTATGTTTCAGGTTTTAGCCCCTGTTGGGGAGGCTGTTATATCGCCACTGCTACCTGATTATATAGCCAAACCGAAAGCCGATTGCAGGCCCAACCACAAAATCCTGATCGTTACTAAAATAACTGAAGTCTAAACCAAAATTTGATTCCAAACTAAAATGGTTGCCAATTTTCCGTTGAAATCCCCAACTTGGGGACACAGATAATAGAGAATATTCTTCAATAGGTATTTCAAAAATATAGCGCTGGCCATATATATCAAATGTTTCCGTCCTGATTATTTCGCTTGATATAAAAGGCTTAAAGCCATAATTGACCCCCAAGCTTAAAAAATTCGCCGAATTGCTAGCGACAGACTTTTTTGCTTGTAATCGCCTATTCAAATTGTAGTAATAACGACCTTCCAGCCCCACAAACACATTATAGATTTTCCAACCTTCGGCAACATCATACGAAGATAGGTAAAGACCATTTCCCGTCCTTATTCCCAGCTCAGAAACAAGTGTTGCTTTTTTCGATAACTGCTTCTCAAAAGTTCCGCTTACTCCGAAAATTTCCAGATTCAGCTTCGTATGAGATTGTTTTAATACGGTATCAGCTTCTTGTTCAAAGGAATTTATTGATAGGAGAATCAGTAAAAAAGATAATATTTTTTTTAAATATAAATGCGGGTTCATTTCGAGGTTTACAAATTTATTTTTGTGGCATTTACGATAAATTATTTAACCCGCTCTATATATTCCCCCGTACGGGTATCTACTTTAATTTTATCCCCCTGGTTAACAAACAACGGCACTTTAATTTCGATGCCATTCTCGGTAGTAGCATATTTCTGAGCGCCCGATGATGTGTCGCCTTTTACAGCCGGCTCAGCATAAGTAATTTCCAATTCAACAAAATTCGGTGCCTGCGCCATGATAGCTTCTTCGCTTTCGAAAGAAACGATAACATTCATACCCTCTGTAATAAACTTTGCTGATGGTCCAAACAGGGATTTTGGAATATTGAACTGCTCAAAAGAAACATTATCCATAATTACAAAGTACTCGCCTTCGGGATATAGATATTGATAGTCGTTTGTTTCAACGCGACAAATCTCCACCTGATCGTCGGTCCCTAAGCGGGCTTCAACAATTTTTCCGGTTTTAATATTCCGGAACTTCCCTAAATAAAAGGCACCACCCTTACCTGGTGTGCGATGCAGCATTTCTTCAACGGTTACCAATTCGCTATTGTAGCGTAATATATTTCCTGTTTTAACTTCCGACGCTTTAGCCATAGAATGTGATTTTTATTAAGGGGGTAAATATAGGAGGTTTTTTGATTCGGCCAGAGAATTGATATATAATAGCGAAAAGCATTTGTCGGGTAAATGTCGGGTTGATTACGGGCTAAATTCTTTGTTATCCGATTAATGATCAGGTATACTTGCATCAAACAATGATCAAATGAAACAGCCTGAACTTGGAATAAAGCTCGCGGAGATCCGCAAAGAAAAAGGTATTACGCAAGAGGATTTAGTAGAAAGATGTAATGTCACAGTAAGAACTATCCAGCGAATCGAATCTGGCGACGTGACTCCAAGACCGCTAACTCTGAAATTGATTGCTGAAGCACTTGATTGTGATTGGAATACATTTTCTTCACCAACTTCAAGTCTGGGTGAAGAGAAAACCAACTCCTGGATTCACAGGGCGATCTTTACAGATTTACAAGATCCCAATACTATAGCATTGCAGATAAAACTAGCCTGGATAGCAGGGTTCATCTACTTTTTGACCGGATTTCCGGAAGCGGCTTTTGATTACGATTTCTTTAAAAACGAAAACCTGGC
>JANMZB010000804.1:0-3194 GCA_031382725.1 Sphingobacteriaceae bacterium
TGGAAATTTCCGGGAAAATTCGACCGTAAATTGCTCAGGTTCATTATCTAAATTTTTCTCTAAAATTTGTTCCGTTGAGAATTGGTTAATAATCATCTTTTTCAGATCATTTCTTCGAACGGGCTTAATAACTGCACCACAAAAAAGTTGATTATTTGCCTTAAAACAATCATGACCAATTGTGTTAAGCAAAATAACCGGTAGATAAGCCTGTGTTTCTTTTATTGTTTCAGCTTATTGCAAGCCGTCCATTTCAGGCATACACATATCGGTAATTACCAGATCGAAATTAGTGCGCCCGGCTATCTGCGCCAAGGCTTCTTTTCCAGACGCTACTGCAACAGATTTAATTCCCCAAGACTCCAGGTAGCTCTCAAGAACAGTTCTGCTGGTAGCATTATCATCCACAACCAGAATACATTTTCCGGACATTCCCGTTGATTCCGGGTGCTTTTCTATTTCACCCGAGCCCTCTGTAGTTTGAACACTAAAGAAAAAACTACTGCCTTTTCCCAATTCGCTTTTGGCAGAAATTTCGCCCTTCATCAATTCTACCAGCCGCTTTGATATGGCCAATCCGAGGCCCGAACCGCCATATTTACGGGTTGTGGAGGAATCTGCCTGGGTAAATGGTTGAAATAGTGCATTGAGCTTCTTTTCAGAGATTCCAATCCCTGTATCCCTAACTTCGAATAATAATTCAACGTGGTTTCCTTTTCTTTTTAAACAACTCACGAGGAGAAATACTTCACCTTCTTTAGTGAATTTTACAGAATTACCAACCAGATTTAAGATGATCTGCCGTAAGCGAACCGAATCGCCAATTATATATTCGGGTACATCAGGATTAATTTGATAAAGCAATTCCAATACCGCCGTTGAAGCCTTTTCGGATAAAAGCTCAAATACTTCTTCAATACAATCGAAAAGATTAAATGAACGCTTTTCGAGCTCCATTTTCCCCGACTCTATTTTCGAAAAATCGAGAATATCGTTGATTACAGTTACAAGATTATCTCCGCTGGATTTGATAATATCAACATAATGACTTTGCTCATCAGAAAGAGGTGTTTTAGCTAATAACGAAGCCATGCCAATAACACCATTCATTGGTGTTCTGATTTCGTGACTCATTGTAGTTAGAAACACTGTTTTTGCTTTATTCGCATTATCCGATTTAATTCGCTCTTCATGTAATTCTTCATTCGTAGCGTGCAGCTCTTCAGATTGCGCCTCCAATTCTTCATTAAAGGCTTGTAAATTCTCTGCCTGATTTTTTAATTCAAGCGATTGCTGCAAAATTTCGGCGGTACGTAATTCGATCTGATGTTCCAATAATTTCCTTTGAAGTATGATCTGGTTCATCCGGTAACGGTAAAATCCAATAGCTAATGCCAATATCGTAATAACGGAAAGTGATCTAAACCACCAGGTTGCCCAAAAGGGGGGAGTAATAATCACGGTTATGGAAGTTCCTTTTTCATTCCAAACGCCATCATTGTTAGTAGCTTTAACTCTGAAAATATATTCGCCCGGATCGAGGTTAGTATATGTAGCTGATCTTTTATCGCCGACATAGTTCCACCCATCAAAGCCTTCCATTTTATAGGCGTATTGATTTTTTTCGGGCAGCAGGTAATTTAGTGCAGCAAAGCTAAAAGTGAAAACTGATTCTTTGTAGGTTAATCTTATTTCAGAGGCAGAACTAATCTCTCTGGTAAGTATGCCTTCTTCAGTAACAGGTACTGGCTTATTAAATAGTGTAAAGTCTGTGATGTAAACCGGTGGAAGAACAGGGTTGTTTTTTATTGTCCGGGGATCAAAAGAAACAAATCCCTTTTCGCCTACAAATATCAATTCTCCGCTGCTAATCTTAGTTGATGCTATAGGTATAATCACAATTCCATCTCGCTCATCATAATTATTTATTGTTCCTTTCTCAGTTAATCTGGAGATGCCTGTGCTAGTGCTAATCCACAAGTTTCCCAGATTATCTTCGGTACAATTTTTTATATAATTGGTGCTTAATCCTCTAGACACATTGAAAACTTCGAACGTTGAATCACGGGGGTTGTATTTATTTAAGCCTTTGGTTGTACAAACCCAAAGCCGTTTTTTAGAATCTTCGTAAATGCTGTTAATTTCGTTGTTGCTGATTGCTCCAATCTTAATCGGATCAGAATAAAAATTGATAAATTCCTTAGTGCTTTTGTTGTATTTATTTAAACCATTAACCGTACCAACCCACAGGTTATTTTCAGAATCTTTTAAAAGACATCTAACACGTTCTTCGCTCAAACCCTCCGCTTTTAATGGGCGTATCTTTTTTGTTTGATCATTATATATTAATATTCCCCCAGCAGATGCAAGCCAATACTCACCGTTACCAACCTCAAGCATATCATAATAAAAATCTCTATAGATTTTACTGGGCTTAACACTACCTGCCTTTACATCATACTCATTTAATCCCAGATCTGTTAATATCCAAACGTTGCTTTTAGAGTCGATAAATATTTTATGAATATAATTTGAAGTAAGGCCATAAAGGTCTTTCGATTTGGATAGTACTTTATAAGTCTTGGTATCCCTATTATAAACTATCAAACCGTCTCCAACACCGAATAACAGTAAATTACCAGTTTGCTTAATTTCAGATAAATAGTTTGACTTTAAGCCGGCAAAAACACTTTCAGTTAAGGTTGTTTTAAATTTAAACTGATTAAAATTTTTCTGCAATAAGCCTTTAGATGAAGTGCCTATCCAAAGTCTTGCGCCATCTTCCTGATAAAGTTTACCATCATTTTCCTTATCGTACTTTATCCACTCTTTAGAAACTTTGTTAAACAAAAATACCCCTTCTGCGGAGCTAACCCACAGATTTTCTTTATTCATCGAAATAATTGAAGAAATACTTTTTGGCATTGCTACCCCCTTTTTGGGCAAACAGAAAGTTAATTCCTTCGTAACAGGATCGTATTTTATTAACCCTGAATCATATGTGCCAATCCAAATTATGCCCTTACTGTCTACAAATAAACTGGTTACGAAATACGAAAGTTTTTTTGAGGTAAGTCTGTCATTAATTTCTCTTGAAATGACATTAGTTTTGGGATTTAATTCAATCACCTCACCGTTAGACATTCCAATTAATAGATTGCCATTTGATTTTTCCGCTAAACACATAATTGTCG
>JANMZB010000810.1:0-3429 GCA_031382725.1 Sphingobacteriaceae bacterium
GTGAAGGATTCTCTTTCTTTGGTAGCATAATTATCTGCAAGCTTATGAAACTAAGTTCTTCAAAACTTGCAGATTTTTAACCCCGTTTTTATCCAATCTTGTGGATAACTGAGCTAGTATGGGCTTTTTAAGGGACGACTATTTAAGATATTAGATCTGTAAAAAACTCATAACATATATTATTCGATAATCCGGCAAACTTAATACACTTTACATAAATCTGGCTTTCTCAAAATATCGTACAACTTAAAAATTACGATATGAAAAAAACACCTACAAAGCTTTTAGCTACGCTTTTACTTTTCTTAGCTTCAACTCTTTTTTATAGCTGTAAAAAAGATAAGAATAAACCAGAAATTATAAAGCCAAATTTAGTTTTTACTGCATTAACCAGTACAGGTACTCTGCAAACTTTTAATGCCAACAATTTTCCAGAAGTAATTAGAAGTACTGACATCTCAGGTCTGCAATCTGGCGAAAAGGTTTTGGCTATTGATTACCGCCCCGCAACCGGGCAATTATATGGTTTAGGAAGTACCAACCGTATTTATGTTATTAGTTCCACCGGCAAAGCTACGGCAGTTGGTGCCGGTTCATTTACACCAGTAATATCAGGCAATATAGCCGCATTTGATTTTAATCCAACAGTCGACCGCATCAGGCTCGTGACTTCAACCGGGCAAAATTTACGTTTAAATCCCGAAACCGGGGCGGTGCAAGCTACTGATGGCAATATTAATGGTTTTGCTAATGCATCTATTTCTAGTGCGGCGTATACTAATAACAAAGCCGGTGCTGCTACAACCGTACTATTTGATATTGATGTCGCCGCAAATAAATTATATAAGCAGGATCCTCCCAACAACGGAACCTTAGTAGAAGTCGGCAATTTAGGCCTAACTGAAACCGGTACGGAATCTTCATTTGATATTTCATCTACAGGAATTGCATTGGCGACAGTAATAAGTTCAGGCAAATCATCACTATATCAGGTAAATGTTGAGAACGGATCAGCCACTAATCTGGGATCTTCTATAAATACTATTGTCGGTATCGCTATCCCCACCCAACCGGTAGCCTATGCTGTTGACGATGTTAATAACCTATTAATTTTCAACCCGACTAAAACAGAAACAGTTACAAAAGCAATTATTGGATTACAAGCTTCTGAAACCATTCTGGGTATCGATTTTCGACCCGTTAACGGACAATTGTATGCTCTTGGGAGTACCAGCAGATTATACACCATAAACTTATCAAGTGGGGCCGCTACTCAGGTTGGATCATCACAATTACTCACTTTGCTTTCCGGAACTTCTTTTGGTTTCGATTTTAATCCCCTAGTGGATAGGATTAGAATAGTAAGTAACACAGGACAAAATTTGCGACTTGATCCTAACACAGGCGCAATTGCTGGAGTTGATGGCTTGTTAAATCCAGGAATTCCTTCAATTTCTGGAGCGGCATATACAAATAACTTTGCGGGAACTACTAGCACAGCTTTATTTGATATTGATTTTATGAGTGATAAGCTTTACAGACAGGATCCTCCAAATTCAGGTGCTTTAGTCGAAATAGGTTCTTTAGTTATAAACGTCGATTCGGCTAGTGGGTTCGATATTGGCGGTACATCCGGAGTTGCATATGCGGTTTTAACTTCGGGCAGCAGTACTGGTTTATATACAATCAATTTGACTACCGGCGCTGCTACTCTAGTACCTGGAGTAACATTTTCAAAACCAATGCATGGTTTTGCGTTGGGATTAGGATTTTAGGACGTAACTATCTAAATTAATTCAGGTCATCTAATTATTAGGTGGCCTTTTTTTTGTCATTTATGTAATGATGTAATTGCCGAGCTGAAGAACTTAGCGAAAAATTTCAACAACAAAAAAGGCCTGCATTTCTGCAAGCCTTTCGTTGTCTTTTGAATCATTCTTATCCTAAATAAGATTTCAATATTTTGCTTCTTGAAGTATGGCGAAGACGTTGTAGTGCTTTATCTTTTATCTGTCTTACACGCTCACGTGTAAGATTAAACTTTTCACCAATCTCTTCTAATGATAAAGGATGATTGCTTCCTAAACCAAAGAAAAGAACAATAATTTCGCGCTCACGCTCAGTCAATGTTTGTAAAGAACGTTTAATTTCTTCAGAGAGTGATTCGTCGATTAAGTTACTATCAGTGCTTTGTTCGCCGTTTTCTAATACATCTAATAGGGTATTTTCTTCACCCTGAACAAAAGGCGCATCCATAGAAACATGGCGACCTGAGTTGCTTAACGTATCAGATATTTTTTCAACAGTAGTTTCAAGAGTATCTGCTAATTCTTCAGGTGAAGGTTCGCGTTCAAATTCTTGTTCTAATCTTGAAAAAGCTTTACTGATTTTACTTAAAGAACCTACCTGGTTTAAAGGCAAACGAACTATACGAGATTGCTCGGCGATAGCTTGTAAAATAGACTGACGAATCCACCATACAGCGTATGAAATGAATTTAAAGCCCTTAGTTTCATCAAAGCGTTTTGCAGCCTTGATCAAACCAAGATTACCTTCATTGATAAGGTCACCTAAAGTAAGTCCTTGATTTTGATATTGCTTAGCAACAGAAACTACGAAACGTAAGTTAGTTTTTGTTAAACGTTCAAGTGCTGCCTGGTCACCTTCGCGAATTTTTTGAGCAAGAATTACTTCTTCCTCGGCAGTTATTAAATCTACTTTACCAATTTCGTGTAAATATTTGTCGAGAGATTGTGACTCACGATTGGTAATGGATTGTGTTATTTTGAGTTGTCTCATTTAAAGTATGATACCCCTTTCTTAAAGAGTGTGCAAAGTTATAATTTTTTGTAAGTTTTAACGCTATAATCCTAGAAAAGTTGTAAGAATTTTTTTGATAGAATCAAGTGCTTATTCACAAAAATCGTTCCACAGGTTGTGGAAAATGTACTTTTATGAATCTAGCATGACAATTTTTGTGCAATTCAGTAGAGCGCGTTATAATAAGTTCTTTTATCAGACGTCAATTAATTTAAATACTTCTTTTAATCTGATTCCTTTTTCAGTTGCGGTTAAAGTGCAACACTCATGATGTGAATCATGTTCAAAAAATAAGATTGCATTTTCTTTATATGCTTCGTTCAAAAATTGTCTTTTCTCTTCCATCGCTTTAAGCGGAAAAATATCATAACCTGCAATGTATGGAATTGGAATGTGTGCGGCTGTAGGGATTAAATCTGCGGCAAATAAAATTTTTCTTCCCTTAAATTTAATTTCGGGAAGCATCATCGCCAACCTGTCTCCGCTGAGGCCAAAGCTCCGAGTTTTATCCAGCAGCCTGGTCAACAGTTATAAAGGTCGGACGGCTCTGGGGCCATTACAGATTGGCCGCGAGCTTAACGTTCGCTCGATCCTGACCGGACAAGTAAT
>JANMZB010000863.1:0-17432 GCA_031382725.1 Sphingobacteriaceae bacterium
GGGAAATGGGCCCGCAAAACTGGACTGCGTTGTTCAGGCAGGAATTTATAAAACGACGTGGCTACGACCCACTTAAATACTATCCGGTTTATGCCGGAAATATTGTTGGTAGCTTGCAAGAAAGCGAGCGCTTTTTATGGGACTTAAGGCAAACGGCCCAGGAACTGCTCTTGAATAATCATGCCAGGCACGTAAAAGCGTATGCGAATCGAAATAACCTGACCTTGTCGATTCAACCGTACGACATGAATCCTACTTCAGATTTAGAATTTGGTGCAATTGCAGATGTTCCAATGGCAGAATTCTGGAGTAAGGGTTTCGGTTTTAATACAAGCTTCAGTGTGATCGAATCTAGTTCAATCGGACACGTAAATGGTAAATCGCTAATACCTGCTGAAGCATTTACCTCCCTATACAACGAGGCCTGGAAACAACATCCCACGTCAATGAAAAATCAGGGGGATTGGGCCTTTGCCGCGGGCATTAACCGTTTTGTATTTCACACATTTCAAAATCAGTTTTTGCCCGATTCCTTAAAACCCGGGGCAACGATGGGGTCAAACGGGGTACATTGGGACCGCAGCCAAACCTGGTGGCCAATGGTTAACGGATATCATACTTACATTACCCGCAACCAATATGTATTGCAGCAAGGTCGTAACGTAGCAGATATTCTATATCTAACACCGGAAGGTTCGCCACTAGTCTTTCTACCGCCGGCCTCCGCAATGGTAGGAGGCGATACCATTCCTGATAGAAGAGGTTATAATTTTGACGGGTGTGCACCAAGTCAGTTGATGAAAGCCACTGTGAAAAATAAACGAATCATATTCCCGGGAGGTGCCAGTTACAGAGTGCTTGTTTTGCCTGTATATGAGTCGATGACTCCGGAGTTATTGCACAAAATAATGGAACTGGTAAAACTTGGAGCAACAGTCGTTGGTAACCCGCCCCTTCGATCGCCCAGCCTCGTCGGGTACCCTGCCTGTGATGAAAGAATTTTAGCATTAGGTAAAGCTTTGTGGGGCTCCAATATTCTGCCTAATAGCATTACTTACCATAAGTATGGGGATGGGATGATAATCTGGGGGAAACCAATTAGCGATAAACCGGATAGACTTTACCCGCATTACGATCTCACCGCAGGCATCTTAAAAAAGAACGGTGTTATAGAAGATTTTACGGAAAACGGCGACCTTCGATACCACCACCGCACCGGGGATGGTTGGGACGTTTACTTTGTATCAAATAAAACTGACAAACCAGTTAATACTATAGCTAGATTCCGTACTACAAAAGGTTCGCCTGAGCTTTGGGATGCCATAACCGGTAGAACAAGAAAAATAACCAGATTTAAGAAGGATATGGGGAGCACATCGGTGAGGCTTCAATTGGATGCTTTCGAAAGCGCTTTTATCGTGTTTGCAGAAGAAAACACATGGGCATCAACAAACATCAACTCTGAGACTTCTACCAAAACGGTAGATATGCTTACCGGTCCGTGGGATGTGTCCTTTGATCCAAAATGGGGTGGCCCGTCAACTATAAAGTTTAATGAACTAAGCGATTGGACCAAGAATACCAACGAAGGAATCAAGTGTTATTCAGGAAAGGCTGTATACCATAAAAAATTCGACTTGGCTCAAGCGCCTGAAGGGAAAATGTATCTTGATCTGGGAACTGTACAAAATATGGCCCGTGTGACCTTAAATGGAAAAGATCTTGGCATAGTTTGGACAGCTCCCTGGCAGGTGGATATATCAGCAGCGGTTCTATCTAAAGATAACGACCTTAAAATAGAGGTAATCAATTTATGGCCAAATCGGTTAATAGGTGACGAAAACAAGCCATATGATGGTATTGTGGACGACAAATGGCCTGAGTGGTTACTGAAAGGAGAGCCCCGCACCAGCGGCCGATACACTTTTACAACTTTTAGAATCTATAATGCTAAATCGCCCTTACTGTCATCAGGTTTGTTGGGGCCTGTTACAGTCGTGAAGCGAAACGACTAATACAAACACATATTAATATTTTAATAGTGATACGCAAACATGAACAACAGTAATTTAACTATCGGGGTATTTGGAATAGGCTTAAACGTTTATTGGGAGCAGTTTGACGGATTGAAAGTAAGCCTGGAAGGCTATCTGGAAAAACTATGTTCAAAATTTGCCGATCAACCTGTGCGTGTTGTAAATGCGGGGATAGTCGATAACGTTAATAAGGCTTTTGAAACCGGTAAAAGGTTCCGGCAGGAAGATGTAAACCTGGTATTTCTATACGTCGGTACTTATGCGCTTTCGTCAACGGTTTTGCCGGTAGTACAAAAATTAAATGTGCCCATCGTAATACTCAATCTTGCGCCGGAAGATCGTATTGACTATGAAAATTTTAATAGACTGAATGACCGCACCCGAATGACGGGCATCTGGCTCAAATACTGCTCAGCATGTCCTGTTCCCGAAATTGCCAACGTGTTTCGACGTACCGGTATTAAATTTCATCAGGTAACAGGGATGTTGGAGCAAGATGAGGAGAGCGAAAAGGAAATCTTAGAATGGGTAGAAGCTGCCAACGTAGGACATATCATGCAAAACAACAGGATGGGTTGCATGGGTAATTATTATTCCGGCATGCTGGATATCTACACCGACCTTACCCTGCAAATTAAATACTTTGGCGGGCACTTTGAACATATTGAGGTGGAAGAGCTTTCCGCCTTAAAAAATATGGTTAGCGCAGCGGAAGCAGATGAACGCGTTAGTGAGTTTCGTCAAAAGTTCGAAGTTCAGGAAGATTGCTCTGAAAGTGAGCTCCTGCGTGCCGCCAAAACCTCGGTAGCCATGGACAAGCTCGTATCCATGTACCAACTTGGATCATTCGCCTATTATCACAAAGGGACGGGTAATGCCGAAAACGAAGATACCATGAGCTCCATTATTTTAGGCAATTCTTTACTCACGGCAAACGGTGTTCCCGTGGCCGGCGAATTCGAGATAAAAAATGCACAAGCGATGAAGATTATGGACAGTTTTGGTGCTGGTGGTTCCTTTACAGAGTTCTATGCTATGGATTATAGGGATGACGTAGTTTTAATGGGCCACGATGGTCCCGGACATATTGCTATTGCGGAAGGGCGAACAAAAGTTAAGCCCTTGCAGGTTTATCATGGGAAGGTAGGCCATGGACTTTCAGTGGAGATGGCTGTAAAAAGCGGCCCGATTACTTGCCTCTCTATTCTTGAGAACGGCAAAGGAGAATTGATGATGCTGGTTGCCGAAGGTGAATCGGTGAAAGGGCCCATCCTCGAGATAGGAAACACAAACAGCCGTTACAAATTCCCCATAGGTGCCCGGCGGTTTGTTACCGACTGGAACAGCCATGGTCCGGCGCATCATTGTGCGGTGGGAATTGGGCACATCAGCAGTAAGCTGGATAAATTAGCAAAGATTTTAGGAATGAATATGGTAAAGGTTTGTTAAGCACATTACATTATAGATTCCTTTACCTTAAGCAACGGCATTGCAATTTGAAGTTAATTGCTTGATATGCTGTATCCGAAATATTCATAGTCAAATACAAACGACGATTAATAGCCCGGTTTTATTTTTAAGTCACTTATAGATTTTCCAAAGCTCAGCAAACGCAACCTAGTACTTTAGCCAAAAAGTTCAAGAACCCTCCTTTTAATTAACCTGTAAATGATATAATAATGAAAACACACTCCCTTTTTTTTCTTCTTTCTTTAGCATTAATTTCTTGCAACAGTACAAAATCTCTTGTTACCGGAAAAGATACTCGCCACATGAACACCCCTCTACGCATCATTCTTGATACCGATATGGATGGCGACTGTGATGATGCAAGCGCACTGGCAATCCTTCACGCTTTAGCGAACCGGGGCGAATGTACTATTTTAGGTGTAGTTGCTTCCGCTCCACCGGTTGAAGGTGCTGTCGGTACCGTGCGGGCAATTAATCAGGCCTGTGGGCGTCCCGGTTTATCGGTTGGTGCAGCAACCATTTCGCCGAGTGACACGTCCTGGCGCTCTTATCTGGAGCATCGCAGACTTTTGTCTCAAGGCAAAATCGAAGGCTTCCAACTTTTTAACGATGCTGTTATTGCCGCGTCGGGGATTAAAAAAAGGCCTGCGACGGATGCCGTTGTGCTTTACCGACGTTTGCTTGCTAATGCTCCGGACAGCTCAGTAACCATCTGTGTCATTGGTACCGTAAACTCCCTGGCCCAATTGCTGGATTCGAAGGCCGACGCTATTTCGCCGCTTTCGGGGAGAAACCTCATCGCAAAAAAAGTAGAGAAGTTGGTTACGATGGCTGTTACCGACTATCCGTTCGGTTATGAAGCCTTCAACTGGCGCATGCATTTCGGGTCGGCGGTGAAGGTGATGCATAACTGGCCTACTCCTGTAGTTGTATCTTCCCGTGGAGATTACGTCAAGACTGGTTCTAAATTTTGTGCTCAGGCACCCAAAAAACATCCTGTTCGCATCGCTTACGAAACCTTTCTGGCTGGTCAAGACACCGACAGACCGAGTTGGGATCAAATCGCCGTATTAATTGCCGCTCGTCCAGAAGAAAGCGGTATTTACTCGCTTGGGAAGCCGCTAAACATAACATTGGATACTACAAAAGGAAGGCACGATTGGCATGAGTATAAGTCGGGTTTTCCAAGATACTACACCCAGAGCAAGATGTCAGACAAAGACCTCGTAAAGCTTCTCGATGATTTAATTCTAGAATTAATCCCATAAGACCGATAAAAAATACCTAAAAGAATGTTTTCACCCTGAATCGTACTGATTTGTTCGTAGATATCCCCTTCTCTATCCTCCACAAAAGTGATCGTAGAAGCTTCCGATAATCTTTCCTTACTGTTATTGCAACAAACTCAAGAGATTTCTCTTATTGTCTAAATGAAAAGGCGCCTTCAGTAATTACACCCTCGGTATTTCTAATACATTATCAACTTCACCGGCCCAATTAAGCCCGATGGTAACAATGGCACTTTGGCCCAAGGTGTACTCCATGGTGTGGGCCCTTTTAAAATATTCGAATGGCTGGTTTGGTGTTGCTCTGGTAAATGTGCGTTGCCAACCATCCTGTTATTTAAAGCATTGGCCACCTCAATAACAAGGTTATTTTTTCCGGCTTTTAATATTCCTGTAACTTCATAACGATATGGGATGAAGCAGCGCTCACCTAAGTGACGTCCATTAACCCATAAGTCCGCAATCTCTCTTACATCGCCCAAATCGAGAAATATTTTCTTACCCGACTTCAGGTCGGCTTCAGATACTTCTAGAGTTTTGTGATAAGCGGCAACTCCCGAAAAGCGCTGAATCGCAGTATCGGTTGATGCTGTCCATGATTGAAGCTGGGTAAATTCAACACTTTTTGGAGCTCCCCAGCCGTAAGGAAAACGTAGTTCCCAACTGCCATTAACCTCTTTTTGATTAACTATTTGAAGTTCCTTCTCAGTAGTGCCTTCGCCCGTAGCACTGCTGTTAAACACAATGAAAAACGATTCATAAGGTTCGAAGCGAAGCTTTACAGAACTGCGATTGTTCGATGGAACAACAGATATATTCTTCATTGTTCCATCCACAGGATTCCAAAGCTGAGCGTTCTTTGTATTGGCTCTAAATGAAAGTTGATAATCTATTGGAGCGTTTCTGGTATTTCGAACAAAATAAATATCTTCTTTCCCTGTTTTTCGATGAATATAATCTACCATGGCGCTGTCGGTTGATGACGTAAAAAGAAAGTCGGGTTCAACCTTCTTTGCTGCTAACACCTGCTTCACCGATTTTCCCCAGATAACTTTTCCCTTTCCGTAGCTGTGTTCTTTTACATTCACACTATCGACTTTTCCCCACATTCGACTTGTAATAGATTTTATCTCGCTCTCTATCCGTTCGAACTCATGCAAGCCATAGGTTTGGCTAGGCTTTGGCCCTACTAAGGTTGCACCTGCTAGTACCATTTGTTGCAGCTTCTTCAAAACATCCGGATTTACCCTTTTGTCATCAGGCAACACCAGCACTTCGTAAGACTGACCGTGCGGCAGATAAATTTTATTATTTCTGACCGTCATGAACTTTAGGATGGACTCAGAATTCACAACATCATAATCATACCCAAAACCAAGTGTGGCGTGAACCCTTTTTGGCTGTACGAAATTTGGTGCTTTGTCGCCGTAATAGAAAGCTACATCTCCCACGAAATTACCTTGTTGAAGCATAAAGCTCGTTCGCCCTAAATACTCATGAAATGACTTTGATTTTTGCCACCATGAATTATTTACATGAATAAGGGTGCCGAAATTGTAAACCCAGCCGGGTGAGCCGGCTTCGGCTGGTGTATGTGGAAAAGTGTGATAGACAATTCTATTCAGCCCCTCGCAAAATGCCCTATCGGCGAGTGGCTTCAACTCCTGTGGTCCCTCCTGCCAAACCCTTACACTGGTAAAGGACTCAGCCTCGACGAATTTTTGGTTATATAGATGGGCGGCGCTTGCAATACTTTTGACGATTTGTAATTCTTCGATATGCTTTTGATCCATCGACTTGCCGTTCCAAAACTCTCCGCGGGGTACGCTTAGCGAACCCAAAGCTTTTAAGTCTTCAAAAGGCACATTATGCACCGGCGGGCCAGGTCCTCCTGCCTCAGCAAAAAATTGCAGTCCATGTTTCTTCAACATATCGGTAGACTTTTTGTAGTGATTGTTGATGATTAAGTCGGATAAGAGCTTTTTGTAATCAGAAAGAAAACGGTCCGTGATACTTTTATTCTTTATTACTTTCCCGTCTAATGCGGGCAAATATGAAACCATACTATAGCCCATCCGCTTCTCAAACTCTTCAACCAGGCTTGGCGTCCAAACGGCTGAATTTACCTCGTAACTATCTGCATATAAGTATTCAAGAGATCGTTTATTTAAACTTCCGAGTTCTTTTTTCAGCTTGTCAACGAAGTAGTTAAGATGCATCTCGGTGGCTTCTTCACTAAAATGATCCAAGACCAGCCCATTGGAATTGGGACTCGGCACTTCTAAAGCCTGACCCGTAGGCATACATACATAGCGAATAATTTGCCAATTCCCCTGCGGCACACTCCAGGACATATTACCCGCTTTGTCAATTGCACTGTTTATAACGATAATCTCTTTCGTGTCCAGCTCAGTTTTATTCTCGGGAATGGCTAATAATGCTACTTCGCGATAGTATGTTGGTAAACCATCAGGACCCAGTTGTAACAGGTCTTTGGGCTTCTTGTCTTGTTTTGGAAAAGGGACTTTGCCATTAAAAACTGTGGGGCCTTGAACGTTAATCGTTGAGCGATAAAGACCCATTGCTCCGTGTTTTGGCTGAACCCAGCTTCCGCCGGAATTCCAGCTGCTCGCGGTAACTAGTCCAAGGCGCAGACCAATACGTTCGGCTTCTCTAACAGCAAAACCGATAGCTTGAAGAGATTTATCTCCCATAAAAGGCGGGCCGGCTGGGACAGAATTTTTGTCGTCAACAAAAGTTCCTACATCCCAAATATCAAATCCTCCCATCCCCTTATTTTTCGCTTCCTGCATTTCTAGAGTTATCTGCGATAAGGAAAAATTTCCATTTGTCCAATCCCAAAAAGCTATCGGGCGTGCCTCTAAAGGAGGGTTTTTGAACTTTTCGGATAAAGCATTAGGTTGCATTTGCTGAGCCTTGGAAAGTCCCGATGAAAATAAAAGAATGATAAGGATAGCTTTTTTCATGCTGGTTTTGAGTATCAAGGTAATTGAAGAGTATTTGCTCTATCAATTAATTGGTTTGCAATTGAGTAATTAAAACTAGGGATTTCTTGTTTAGAATCTTCGATCGTAACAAAAATAACACCTAACAAGTATTGTTTATTGAAGTAGCGGCTGCGCTGGGTGATAATTTGGCGATGCACTCGCAATAAATGAGATTGAAACGGGCATCAGGTCTATCGTGGGCAACTGTGCTGTGATGAACGATGGAATGGCAACCGAACAGAGGCTGTGGGACCTCAAATCGACTTTAAAACAACAGAACTAAGTTATCAGATTCGGGCGGTTTTTGAGTTAGAGTAATTATTCTACTCTATTACTGACTTCGAATTAGCGGCTTTTAAAATAAAAGTAAAACATTGCCTTTACAATTTGAGACATGTTTCTTTCACCTGTTACCCAGCCGGAGATATCTTTTCTATCCAAACCAGTATCAAATGCTATTTGCTTTATTCTTACCTCTTTTTCAATCATCTGGCGATCAATCCAGGCTGGATTTACAACCATGGCCGCGGATTCCTGAAACTCCCGGGCATTAACTTGCAGTTGAACACCAGACGGAAGGTGTTTATTAAAGACCTCGACTGCTCTTTTGATAAGAGTTTTAAAGTTGGCGTAATTTCCACTCGTCTTGCCTTGTTCCGTATCAATAGTGAGAACGTTTTCCTTTAAACTTAATACGGTAAACTCTATGTTCGACTGTTTTAAATGAGTAGCGGCTGCAGCATCTAATTCCTTTAGAACGGTTTCATCGAAGGTACTCGACAAGATATTTAGATTTTTGATATTAGTCATGATTTGGGTTATGCAAAGACTTACAACATCGTGATTGATTATCAGTTTTGCGAAGAAGTTGATTCAATGCAGATCAGGACGGTACGCTCCAGATTTGCTATTGATTTTTTAAATATTGCTTTTGGTAAGCCGATGGATTAACATTGTACATTTTTTTGAAATGCTTATTGAAGTTAGAAAGGTTATTAAAGCCACACTTAAAACAGATTTCAACAATATTAGCTTTGTTCTCTATCAGCAACTTACAAGCATGACTTAGCCTTACCTCGTTTACAAAACTGATAAAGGTTTTCCGGCTACGTAAGCTAAAATATCTTGAAAAGGAGTTTTCTGACATATTAGCGATATTAGCGGCTTCCTTAAGATTAACTTCATTCTGGAAATTTTTCATTACATAGTTTAACACCCTGTTCATCCGATCAGATTCTTTATCGTTTATCCCGGTCATATCTGTTGAAGAAATAAGGGAGCAATCGTTAGAATGAGCGAGGATATTTAGAATTTCCAATAACTTCAGCCACCTGTCGAATTCTTTAAGCTCAAGTAACTCGTATAGTTTAGCGGATACAATTTTATTTGTTTCACCTGTAACGTCTAAGCCCCTTTTCGATTTTGAAAACAGAGCTTGTATGGCTTTCGTTTCGGGAAGCGATAGGAATTTTTCACCAAATGATGATTCGAGAAAATGAACTACAATAGATTTGGCTCTCAATTCTTTGCCTTCGTAATACTCGCTGTCGTTGCGATAAAAGTGAGGAAGATTGGGCCCGATAAAAGCTAAATCACCAGGTTCGAAAGTTGATATTTTCTCACCGATAAATCTTTTGCCGGTACTTTCGGTAACAAGTACCAACTCATATTCGGGATGGAAGTGCCAGGGGTTGGGATAATAATTATAATCGAACAGAATGGCCACGAAAGATTCTTCAGTGTTTTTTGGAAGATGTTCTAAGACTGGTTTCATTCTGATACTTTATTACCTTAAGTATTACTGATTTGACTTTTAAAATGTTATAAAACTACAGGTTTGTCGGGTTTGATGCAAATTCATGTTAAAAAAGCATCGGTTTTTGTTAATTATGTCGTAGCGTGGCGAATGCGTAATCTATAATTTAGCTTATCACCAGTTAATAGACATTATGCAAAGTTTATCCGCCGAACAAATTTCAGATTTCAACCGAGATGGGTATATCATACTTAAAAATTTCTGCTCAAAACAAGAGATAGATAAGTTGTATGGAACAGCTATTGAAGATAGCACTCTAAAAAATAATGCCCTGGATTTAAACGACCAGTCGGGCAAAAAGACGAAGTTATCCCTTTGGTTTAACCCTGGAAATGATGTGTTCGGATATCTCACCCGTAGTGAGCGAGTGATTAACTCAGTTACACCTCTCCTGGATAGTGATGCGCCCGTATGTCACTTCCATTCCAAATTAATGCAAAAAGAACCAAAAGTTGGTGGCGCCTGGGAATGGCATCAGGATTACGGCTACTGGTATAAAAATCAGTTTATGTTCCCCGACCAATTAATAAGCGTGATGGTTGCTTTAACGCCTGCCAACAAAGAAAACGGTTGTTTACAGGTTATTAAAGGCTCGCATAAATTGGGGCGTGTAAATCATGGTTTTGCCGGCGAACAGGTAGGTGCAGATATGGAAATGGTAAACAATGCTTTGGAAACAATGGATTTGGTTTATGTGGAGCTTGAAGCGGGAGACGGGTTGATATTTCATAGCAACACCTTGCATCGCTCAGAAGCTAACCTGTCCGACTCACCTCGCTGGTCGATTATTTCCTGCTATTCATCGCAATCAAATCTTGCATATAAAGAAACTTCAACTTCCTGGAAAACACCTGTAAAAGTGGTTCCTGATGAAGCAATACTCGAATGGAAATCGGAAGCCATTAAAGAAGCAGAATTTTTGAAAAAGGAAAACGACCCTGCACTTAAAAAAACCGGCTGGTAAGCATAAGGGCTTATGAATCCAATTATTCGTTTCAAGTTATCAGTAATGATGCTGCTTCAATTTTTTATTTGGGGCATCTGGTTTGTAACCATGGGAACTTACCTGGCAAGTTCTCTAAAAGCAAATGGTTTACAAATTGGTGCAGCCTATGGCATGATGGCTATCGCAACCATTATTTCGCCATTTATTATTGGCATTGTTGCCGACCGTTTTTTTGCGCCAAAGAAAGTTTTTGCGCTACTTCACTTTACAGGAGGTATAGTATTGTTTGTATTGTCGAGAATAGTTGATGTAAATACATTTAATTGGGTGCTCTTGCTTTATGCATTACTTTACGCCCCCACATTGGGCCTTGCGAGTAGTATCGCCTTTTCGCAATTGAAAAATGTAGAAAAGTCCTATTCCGAAATCAGGGTTTTTGGTACAATTGGATGGATAATTGCCGGGGTAAGTATCGATAAGCTTTTCAATATCAGTGCTCAGGATTTAAGCTTAACGTTCACTATAGCCGCCATCGCTTCAGTCTTTCTAGCTGCGTTCAGTTTATTTCTTCCTGACTCGGCCAAGACGAATGAGGCCCCGGCCGAACCTAAAACATCCATTATTGGTAGCGAAGCATTCATTTTATTTAAAAACAGGTCTTTTACAGTTTTCTTCATCGCGTCCATCCTAATCTGTATTCCTCTTTCATTTTATTATAGTCTTACTAATCTGTTTTTAAACGAAGTCGGCTTAGCTAACGCAACAAGTAAAATGGCGTTTGGGCAGTTTTCTGAAGCAGCATTCATCATTTTAATTCCGTTCTTTCTTAAAAGATGGGGAGTTAAGTGGATGATTGTTGCCGGTATGATTGCCTGGGTGATGCGTTTCTTGTTTTTCCGCTATGGCGATGCCGGTGAAAATAGCTGGATGCTAATTACAGGAATTGTTTTACATGGTATTTGCTACGATTTCTTTTTCGTTACCGGACAAATTTATACCGACCGGGTAGCACCAAAACAATACAGAAATGCAGCACAGGGGATGATAACCATGGCCACTTATGGCATTGGAATGTGGATTGGAAGTATTCTATCAGGCTTTGTTGCTAAGAACGCAGCGATAAGCGAAACTGCGCATCAATGGGATGTAGTATGGTTGGTGCCTGCTGCGATTGCTGCCGTGGTGATGATATTATTTATTGCATTTTTCAGAGATAAAAATACAGGCACATCAGTTCCAGCGGTATAAGCATAAATTAAAGCACAATATTAAAGCCTATTTTTCCTGAGGGAGACACTGGCCAACTAATTAAATACACATTATAAACCCAAAATTCAAAAATGATAAACTTAACAAAAACCCTGTTCGTAATGGTGTTTTTACACCTGATTTCACTTTCCGAAGTTTCTGCCCAAAAAAGGGTAAAATTATTTGACGGCAAAACTTTAAATGGCTGGCATACTTTAGAAGGCGGAAAGTGGGAAGTAAAAGATGACATACTAATAGGTTCAAGTCCGCGTGCAGAACAACGACACGGTATCTTAGTATCTGATAAAGTCTATAAAGACTTCGAAATTGAAGTTAAGTATCTTGCGGTAAGAGGCAATAGCGGATTGTATTTCCGGGTAGACGAGTCGAAAGACGCGGTTGGTGTTCACGGTTTTCAGGCTGAAATTGATGCCAAGGCCGACGCAGGCGGGCTCTATGAGACTAACGGTCGGGCCTGGGTTGTGCAACCAACAAAGCAAAAGGTTGCAACCTGGTTCAAGCCCGGTAAATGGAACACGATGAAAGTTAGAGCTGTAGGAGGTGATATTACTGTTTGGGTAAACGATAAAAAAAGTGCCGAGCTTAAAAACGATCCTGGCCGTAAGCAGGGATATATCGCTCTTCAACTTCACGGAGACCAGGATATGGAAGTACGTTTTAAATCTGTTAAGATCAAAGAACTGTAATCAGCCAGTCGAAACATTAATCCAATCTCCAGTTCCAAAGACCATAACCTAATTCTAATCAATGATAAAGGCCTTACAATCGACATTAGCCATCTTACTAGCTTTTAGTTCTATTTCTTATGCTCAGACCAATGATGCAATCGCTCCAGAGGAAAGCAGATTTATAAAAGTAGAATTGGCAACTAATCTGAATGAGCCAATGGAACTGGCCGTTTTACCCGACAGGCGAGTTATCTTTATTGAGCGTAAAGGGGCCGTAAAACTCTATTCCCCCAAGAACAATGGCGTAAGCTTACTTGCCGTAATACCTGTATTTCATGATTTGGAAGATGGCGTTTTAGGTCTTGTTGCAGACCCGGACTTCGCGGTGAATAACCATATTTTTATATTCTATTCCCCGAAAGGAGACGAACCTATTCAGCGTGTTTCCAAATTTACTCTGGCAGGAGATAAATTAAATCTATCTTCTGAAAAAGTGATTATTGAAATCCCGGTTCAACGAAAAGAATGTTGCCATTCCGCAGGTTCTCTTGCTTTTGGTCCGGATAGAAATCTATACATCGCTGTCGGAGATAATACAAATCCATTTAATCCGGGATATTATAATTCCATTGATGAGCGTAAAGGCAGAGAATATTGGGATGCACAAAGAACTGCTGGAAATACGAATGAT
Organism: Sphingobacteriaceae bacterium; assembly: GCA_031382725.1. Taxonomy (GTDB): domain Bacteria; phylum Bacteroidota; class Bacteroidia; order Sphingobacteriales; family Sphingobacteriaceae; genus Paradesertivirga. The sequence continues at coordinate 13,191 of JANMZB010000863.1, forward strand.
TTACGAGGTAAAATATTGCGAATAAAGCCCGGAGTTAACGGTTCTTACACCATTCCGGACGGTAACCTTTTTGCTAAAACCGGCTCAAAAGGAAAACCTGAAATTTATGTAATGGGCTGTCGTAATCCCTATCGAGTAACTGTCGACCAGCAAACAGGAATTGTTTATTGGGGTGATGTGGGGCAGAATACAGAAAATAACCCTTCCCGAGGGCCAATTAGTTATGATGAGTTCCATCAGGCGAAAGGTCCGGGTTTTTATGGCTGGCCGTATTTTGCCGGCAACAATGAAGCTTATACTGACTTTGATTTTGAAACAAGTGTAAATGGTCCCTTTTTCAATCCGCTTCGCCCTGTAAATAAATCTCCGAATAATACGGGAGATAGCATTTTGCCACCCGCAAAGCCTGCTTTTATCTGGTATTCTTATGATGAATCGCCTGATTTTAAAAACTTAGGTACGGGTGGAAAATCTCCGATTATCGGGCCTGTATTCCATTCGAGTTTAGTTAAGCAACCAGCATCAACCACTAAGTTTCCTAATTACTATGATGGAAAACTTTTTATTGCCGAATGGATGCGCGATTGGGTGAACGTGGTATCGATGGACGAGAGTGGAAAGCTGGTTTCGATAGAACGCTTTCTACCATCAAGTACGTTTGAACACCCTATCGATTTAGAATTCGGCCCCGACGGGAGCTTATATTTTTTAGAATATGGAACGGCGTGGTTCGCTCAGAATAAGAATTCTCGATTGGTTCGAATAGAATATAACAAAGGAAACAGGCCACCGGTGGCTCAAGTCAAAGCTGACAAGGTTGTTGGAGCTGTGCCGCTGACTGTAAATTTTACGGCCGCTAATTCTTTTGATTATGATAAGGGCGACAAATTAAGCTACCGCTGGAACTTAGACCAGAGCAAGGATACCAAAGCTTCAGGAAGTACTGTAAAGCATACCTACATCCGCCCGGGGAACTACAAAGTTCTGGTTCAGGTAACCGATAATCATGGTAATACATCATCAAAAAATATAACAATCGAAGCAGGGAATGAAAAGCCGAAAGTCAATATTCAGTTTGCTCGAAACCAAACTTTCTACTGGCCCGGTGAGGCTATTAAATATGAGGTGAAAGTGAACGATAAGGAAGATGGCGCTTTATCTAAGGGAATTAATGCCACTAAGGTATTAACTACAGTGGATAAGATTGATATGGGCACCGATTTAACGTTCGTGTCGCAATACCAGGAAAAGGCCACCCAGAATTTTTTACATCCGGGTTTAACCCTGATAAATAAGAGTGATTGTAAGTCATGCCATCAGCCAAATGCTCCTTCTATCGGCCCGAGTTTCAGGCAGGTAGCCATAAAATACAAAAATGATAATGGTGCCGCTCCAAAACTGGCTCAGAAAATTATAAAGGGAGGAGCTGGTGTTTGGGGACAAACCGCTATGTCTGCCCATCCGCAGTTGAAAAACGAAGAGGCAGAGGAGATGGTTAACTATATCCTGAAAAAGACTGCAGATAATGAAACGAAAAACAGAATCCCCGTAAAAGGTTCGTTCACTCCTGCTGCCGGGTCGAATGATAGTTACCTTTTCTCTGTAACCTATAAAGACCGAGGTGGATTCAAAGGGGTTTTCCCTCAAACAGTAAAAGAGATATTTTTATTAAGAAGCCCTACGTTGAGAGCCATTAATTGTGATGATTATCAAGCGGTCCTTAAATACAACAATCAACTCGTAAACTTTTATAAGCCGGGAAGTTATATCGCTTTCAAAAACATCGATTTGAGTAATATTAGTAACTCCTGGTTTGCAGCATCATCTCGTAATTACGGAATATTTGAAATACATATCGGTTCACCAACCGGACCGGTGATTTGTTCAGTCCAAATTTCACCGCTTGCTGTAATTCCTAAACCGGCAGACCAAAGTCATAAAGACCCGATAGACAAACCAGTGAAAGCTTCTGTTACAGCCGTTAATGGGAAACAGGATATTTTTATAGTTTACAAGCAGTCGCCGGATGCGCTCTCAGATGTTGAGAACAAAATAAATCTGGAGTGGATAAAGTTTGAATGATATATTTGATCAATCCAATATGAAGCCTCAATATATCATCGAGGCTTCATATCCATCGACTATTTAATAACTAATTTTCAATCGTTTCCGTTAGGTATTCGAAAATGGTTATCTCTGTATTATTATACTTTACCAGAATTTCAAGATTGGTGTGATAGCTCAGAAATGTCATATATCGCTGACCACTTACAAACCCAGGAAATGCTTTTCCTACATAGCGGAGGTTTTGGCCCGCAACCAATTTTCTTCTTCTTAAGTTCATTTGTTGTAACAGCACTACAAGGTTCAATACACCTCGGGATATGGAAATTCTTATTTTCTTGAGAGAGAAAATTTAGAGCTTAGGCAGTAAGACTTTGGGAACAATAGCTTAAAGAGCGTTGTAAAGGTAAGCTATTAAATCTGTATCGCTAATTAAAATATCAATTAAACAAGCTCAGATTAAAGCATTTTTAATCTGAGCTAAACCCTTAGATGATATCAGGTTTTAAAAAGTAATTTTGATATTAAAGATTAATTTTTACAAAATATAATCTGTTCCGATCTACTAATCCGGTAGAAGGCAATATTTTTTGCATAAAACCACTTGCGCCATTATCTACCACACCAAAATCATCATCGTTAGAAATTACCAGAATATTTCCAGGTAAAAGCGCTAAACCTTCTGCTTTATCATGCGGATAAACTGTAGGCAGATCTTTTAGCAGATCAAGCACCAGTGTTTTGGTTACTTTCGTGATCCCTGCCGTACTAAGGCCGGACGCGTCTTTTAATTCTTCTACCGTCTTTCCTCCGTAAAGCTTTCCATTTTGACCGTTGACCGGATCTGAAATGTCAGTAGCTCCAGAAATATCTATCTTAAACACTTTTTTAAATGTCGCAGGATTGCTGGGTGCTCCACCATAGGCTCCGTCGCGTTCGAGTGTTAAAAAGGTTGTACTATTTATAGCTACTATATCGCTAACACCAGTAAGGCTGGCATTATCCATCAGATATACATATTGTTTAGTAGCTCCGGTGATAATATCATAAGTAAGTATCCGAATAACTGTAGAATTAGTTACAGCTGTTCTTGATGGATTATACATAGGCGATTGCATGATACCTACTAAGGTTTTCCCATCAGGTGTAATAGCTAAACCCTCCATACCCCGGTTTGCCCTACGGGTAGCAAATACTGCCGGAATTTTGCGTCCGCCAGTTCCAGCCCCAAATGGATTAATTCGCTCAATTGTCTTTCCATTAGAATCGAAGTGAACTAAATGTGGTCCGTATTCATCGCTCACCCAAAATGAACCGTCACTCATGCGCACTAAGCCTTCAGAGTCTATTCCGTCGGCACTAGGAGTTAGAAGTGCTCCGTTAAGGTCGTAAGCTGTTTCGCCTGATGCTCCCATTCCGGCAGGATTAGGAAGTCCATTGAGGTTAGTCCCAGCTGCGTTTTTTAACTCAATAACCTTTTCAAGAACTAGTTTTCCGTCCTTCAATTTAAACTTACCAATCTGCGGGGTGAAATCAGGCTTTCCGATTATTATAGAGTTGGGTATTTGACCTGCCACGTTTGCGCCACGATCCGTAAGCATATAAAATACATCAGGGTGTTTAGGATCCACCGCTAAGCCAGATCCATAGCCACCATTATAAACTTTTACTCCCGATGTTGTTGTAAAAAGGATAGCGGGATCTGATACTTCAGCCACATCTGGATAGCTGATTAATTTGAACTTTTCGTCTTTGTCTTTTTTACATGCTGCTAAGCCAAATACTAGAGCGGTAATGAATGTTAGAGTTTGCTTGTTCATTTAAGTTAATTTCTCTTTCTGCAAAGAAATAGGAGCAATATGAACTTATTGTTAATGTTCTAACAACAATCAGGACTTACGAAGATTAATGGGATGTTACCGGTTGACAAGAATTAAAATAAAAGCCTCAGAATATCCGAGGCTTTATTTTAATCGTCGGGGTGGCAGGATTCGAACCTACGACCTCCTGGTCCCAAACCAGGCGCGATACCGGGCTACGCTACACCCCGATTTGTATCTTCTTATTTTATTAATTAAATCAGATGTCGCTTCTGATAGTCGGGGTGGCAGGATTCGAACCTACGACCTCCTGGTCCCAAACCAGGCGCGATACCGGACTACGCTACACCCCGATCGG
>JANMZB010000867.1:0-1184 GCA_031382725.1 Sphingobacteriaceae bacterium
CCTTACTGTCGCCCCAATCTTCTCAATATTTTTTGATGAGCGGATTGAAAAATGTTCGTCAGCATAACATGAAGAATGCGCAAACTGATTTTGAGAAGATGATTGGAGACTTTTCTCTCTCCGATACTGATTTTGCAGTTGCAGCCAGTACACTAAGTTTCATCTATCAATTTTCCGATGAACCTGAATTGTCAAAAGAGATGTTGATCAAAGCTGCAATTGCTGATATACGTTCGTGCACGAAAGAAACACTGGCCACCTTAAACCTGGCCGATATGCTTTACAAAGAAGGAGATGTTGAAGATGCCTACATGTATGTAAAGATTGCATTAGAGGATGCTAATTTTTATGGCGCGCGTCATCGGAAGATTCAAGTGGCAGCAGTATTCCCCATTATTGAGGGCCAGCAGTTGAGCATGGTAGAGTCGCGTAGGAAAATGTTGCTGTTGTACTCGTCTGTGATTACAGTGTTATCACTGATCACCATTGCGTTTGCGATTATCATTTATAAACAGTTTAAAAATCTGAGAGAAGCGAAGCGTATTATTTCAGAAGCGAATGATACGTTGACCGAAACGAATCATCAGTTGAGCGATGCCAATAAAATTAAAGAGGAGTACATCTGGTACTATTTTAATACTACGGCTGACTACATCAATAAACTGGATACATTAAAGAGGTCCATGGACATGAAGCTGATGACAAAGAAGATGGAGGACCTGAGGTTTACTGTAGACAGTATCAATATTAAAAAGGAGCGTGACGATCTCTACCACAACTTCGACAAGGTATTCCTGAAACTCTTCCCCGATTTTGTTACGGTCTTCAACTCCTTCTTTAAAGAAGAAGATAAAGTCCATCCCAAAGAAGACCATCTATTGAATACCGAACTGCGAATCTTCGCCTTGATCCGGATGGGTATTCATGACAATGAGAAAATCGCCAAGATTCTCGATTATTCTGTCACTACAATTTACACCTACAAAACGCGTATCCGCAGTAAGTCGCTCTTGCCAAACGAAGAATTTGATCGTCAAATCATGAATATTCGTGCTATCGGATAGGTTGATCTATTCGGATTCAGCTTGATAAGGTTAAGATTTTCTGAAATTATAATTTTTGCAACTCGTTGATCGCCATCTATTTGAACATTAATAGATCGATAATTTTTCTTGATTTTTCTG
>JANMZB010000910.1:0-1355 GCA_031382725.1 Sphingobacteriaceae bacterium
GGAATCCCGGGTGTTGTTCTCTTTTGCCTACAATTTCCATTGGGTTTTTACCATCTGCAACTACTTTACAGTGAAGTACTACTACTTGTACCAGATTTTATTTTGTTTTAAAGATACTGGTACAAGTAATGTACTGGACATGCTACACAACTTAGTGTATTTCTACCGGTTTTTACCCACCAACAATACAATCATTGACACACTATTTTTACTACACAACAAGAACTACTTGAATTCTTTGTGTTTCAGTTCTTACATCAACTCCTGATTGTATTATTTAATATACGTATTCATTAATGTTGAATGATCCCCCAGTCATGATTGCAGATCTCATCTGTATAATCCAACATATCAATCACAGATCTCAGCTTGTCCATCAAAGACTCTAATTCCTGAAAGACAAGCAAAATGCAATTCCAAAAGAGGAAAATGATACAATGATTATAACTCTAGCTTCATTCCATCGTTGGCTACAATGTACACAAATTAACAGAATAAATAGACAATAGTTTGGTAATGCCAACAGAAATCATTGAATGAACACAATATCCTTGGCATGACAAGGAAATCTATAAATATATCGGAGCATTACTATTCTTAGACTTCACAATGATAGCTCTGTACAGTGTACCTAATAGTATTACCAATTAAGCTCATTCAGATACTAAGTGACCACAGCATGAACTGAATGAAGGGTTGAGACTCTTGCTTACATTAAAAAGAATTGCAACTCATAGGGTAAGTTTTAAAAAGTCAAGAATACACAAATGTTCACTCTTTTGCAAGTCAATCAGATCCTTGAGAACAAACCTCTACTTTACTTCATCCATATTCTACCATTCTACAAAACCAGAATAAACAAGGCTTTCTAAATTCTCATATTTAAGAAATGATTGATCTATTACAAGACCAATACTGGGTCAGATCCTTTGAGAAATAATGTCAAGTTTACAACGTGCATATTATACCATTTTACAAGCTCAAGCTTTACTCGAGCTAATACTTGTACATCTCATTCAAATGAGAATCCTGCACCTAGCTAGCTGTCTTATTCCATGTAGAAATTTTACCTCTACATTGAAGTCGAAGTATCAAGTTGTTTTTGCTTATTGTATGTGATATTGAAATTTAATAGTAATAATTATGATTCCCTTTCTTGTCCATACTACTAATGCAAACTATATCAAAACAACTATGCCCAAATGTTTGTATCTATCATCAATTTGACCCTAGAAAATGCTTACAATGCCAAATAAAGAACTCCATTTTGTCTAGACTTGCTATTTCTGAAACAGCACCTTCAGAAAGTATCATGGGAAAGCTACAAACGGTGGAATAAAACAATGCAGCTTCAC
>JANMZB010000026.1:0-2191 GCA_031382725.1 Sphingobacteriaceae bacterium
TAAATTTTAAACCTTTGATGATCTCGTATTCGCCAAAAAAATTAGTGAGTGCTCTTTTCCGGTTTACATTTTGAGTAAACTCTTTTGCCTCAAACACAGAATTGCGTTGATTAACATTCCAAAATGTTGATTCTGAGAGTGGCCCGAAATAGCTGCCATCAGCGTTATATGCCGCATTAGATCCACGGGAACCTATCGCATTTGTTAGATTACCCTGAAATGGATTATCCATATAGATATTATTTCCATCTTGATAAGATAGTGCTGTACTGGATGAAAACTTCAGTTTACTATTTGCGTTTACATCCAAATTGATACGGGTAGATAAACGTTTCATCCCGGTATTAATAACTATCCCATCCTGTTTAAAGTAATTACCACTAATTGCAAACCGAAGTTTATCAATTCCTCCGCTGGTTAATAAATTTGCTTCCTGTATACCAGCCGGACGAAACATTTCATTTTGCCAGTCGGTATTTTTAAATGTTGGGCTGCTCGAAAATGCAAAAGGGTTAAACGACTCAGAATCAATGAATCGGTTATTCAAATCTACCGTATTTAATATAGCTCTGTTCATTGCTACCATGCCCTCATCAGCAACCAATAAAGGAAGCTTTTTCTGAATCACCTGAACACCATTATAATAGTCTAAATTGATAGCCGTTTTTCCTGCTTTACCTCTTTTAGTGGTAATTAAAACCACACCATTTGCAGCTCTTGATCCATAAATTGCTGTGGCTGAAGCATCCTTTAATATCTCCATAGATTCGATATCATTGGGATTTATATTTGCTATAGGGCTCCCCACATTCTTTTGAGGAGAACCGCTACTACCAGCACTAGCTGTATTTTCGCCGCCCGCATCAAACAAAGGAATGCCGTCTAATACATATAAAGGCTGGCCATTATTATTGGTATTGGTAGATCCAACTCCTCTAATCTGAACCTGAACTGCCCCCCCCGGAGCACCGTTGGATTGCATCACCCGTACTCCGGGTGCTCGGCCCTGTAATGCCTGCTCAAGGCTCATTACAGGATTTTGCATGATGTCTTCAGCTTTTACGGTAGATGTAGAGCCAGTAACGTCACGCCTTTTCTGCGTACCATAGCCTAAAACAATCACTTCATCTAATGATGTTAGCTGTGCTTTAAGAATAACATTGATATTTCTTGAACCGTTGACCGGTATTTCCTGTGAATTAAATCCAATATAACTAAACACAAGAATCTCATTGTCTGTAGGTACATTGATAGAGAAAGCACCTTTTACATCTGTTGTTACCGCTGTTTTTGTGCCTTTAATCAAGACAGTCACTCCGGGAAGAGACTCGCCCTTTTCGTCAGTTACAATACCAGTTACAGTAAATCTGGCAACTTCACTTTCATTTTCAGATAACTCCACAGGTAGCGAAGTAGCGGAAGCACTTTTACTTAATACTATTCTTTCATTAATAACTTCGTAAGAAATTCCATTAGATGTCAAAAGCTGGTCAAGTACCGTTTTAAGACTTGCACCTTCCGCTTCAATAGACACCATCCTACTTGATTGTACTATATTGTTACTATAAACAAACTTGACTTTAGTCTCTTTCGAGATCTTTTTAAGCACACTTGAAAGTGTTTGCTTGCTCACCGTTATATCAACCTTTCTGGTTAATACAGCCTGCGCATTGCCGGTATTGGCATATCCCACTCCGCAGAGTATAAATGCAATGAGCAGCTGACTAAATGTGATCTTCATAATGTTCCACCAATCAATTGGAGTTTGTAAACTAAATTTCATACATTAGAGTTGTTTTATTTGATAAAAAATGAGACAATAACAGCCCAATGCCGCCGTCCAAGCGCATTTTATGGCTGATGATTAAGGCCGAAAGTGGTGACACACTTTCGGTTTTTTTGTTATGGAGGGTTCGGAGATTTATTTCATAAAGATTGATTTAGGTTTATATAAGGTTAATTGTTAGTTCTTCTTTTTCAGTGTAATCACATCTCCCTCAATTTCGTAATCCACATTTAGAGATTTGCCCATAATCTCAAGTATCGAAGCCAAATTCATGTCTTCGAAATCGGCATTCAAAGTATAGCTTGACAGATTTCGGTCATCACCTGTTATTATTTCAACTTTAAATGCATTATTTAGTTCAGAAATCACTTCGCTTACCGGCTTGTTATCAAAAGACATTGTAGC
>JANMZB010000041.1:0-13179 GCA_031382725.1 Sphingobacteriaceae bacterium
TCGCATACGGCATTGCCTATTTTCGGCAGGTTTATGGAAAAAGTTTACCGCGATCCCTCAACAGGTTATACTTACGGACCGTTCCCTAAAGCTACTGTCGAAATTACGCGGCAATACAACTGCCCCACTGCAGAAATCCCAAGAGATACTTTTAGCGTAGATACTACTATTATCGACTCATTATTTGAATCTGATGAGCCCGGTTTAGAAGAATCATCTGATACATCATCACAACAGGAGGCTTCTCCTAAGCCAGCAGATAATAAGCCGGTTAATTCACCGGCACAAACACAAAATGAGGATGCTACAGAACCTCAAACAAATCGCGAAAAACGGCAAGAAGCCAGAAGGCAAAGACGAGGAGAACAATAAAACAAATAGTAGCTTTAATGATTATATTAATTACCTAACCCTCAGATTTTTAAACTCAAATGGCTTAATATGGATAACATAGACGCTTCAAAGGGAAGAATATTTAAACTAAGTCTTACCCTTTTCTTACTTATAATGATTGTCGGCTCTCTTCCGGCCAATGCTCAATATTTTGGTCAGAACCTGGTTCGGTACAAAAACCATAAGTTTAAAGTTAATCAGTCGCAGCACTTTGAGTTGTATGATTATCTGAAAAACGACAGCATTTCCAAATGGTTCCTTCAAGAATCAGAGGTTTGGTATGATTTACATCAGCAGGTTTTTAGAGATACATTTAGCCGGAGAAATCCGGTAATCTTATATGCAAACCACCCTGATTTTCAATCTACAACAGCAATTTCCGGAGGTGTAGGGGTTGGAACTGGTGGTGTTACCGAAGGTTTGAAAAACCGCGTGGTTATGCCATTAATGCCACTTAATCACCAGACCCGCCACGTATTAGGTCATGAGTTGGTGCATGCGTTTCAATACCATTCCTTAATTGAAGGTGATTCTACCAATCTCGAAAACATCGGAAATCTTCCGTTATGGATGGTTGAAGGTATGGCGGAGTATTTGTCCATTGGAAAAGTTGATGCTTTTACAGCAATGTGGATGCGTGATGCATATCTCAATAAAGACATCCCAACCTTACGGCAGTTAACTACAACTAATCGATATTTTCCATATCGATACGGGCAGGCATTTTGGACTTATATCGGCTCTACATACGGTGACACAGTTATTGTCCCATTATTTAAAGCCACAGCAAAATATGGTTATGAAATGGCTATACGAAGAACTTTTGGATATGATGAAAGGACGCTATCAAATCTTTGGAGAACGAGTATCGAAAATGCGTACAAGCCATTATTAAAAGATACAGCTCAAGTTCCCATAGGTAAAAGTGTTATCAACAACAAAACCGCAGGCGAAATGAATGTTGCCCCTGCTATATCTCCAAACGGGAAATACATCGCATTCTTATCCGAAAAGGAATTACTGAGTATAGATCTCTATTTAGCCGATGCACAAACGGGCCAGGTAATTCGAAAACTCACGAGCAAGGCTACTAACACTCATATCGACGAATTTAGCTTTATTGAATCCGCAGGTGCATGGTCGCCTGATAGTAAAAGATTTGCGTTTAGTGCTTTTAGTGCCGGGCGCACCAAGCTTTTTGTTGTAGATGTAAATACAGGGAAGAATTTGGTTACTGAAAGTATGGGCGATGTAGCCGAGTTCAGCAATCTAAGCTTTTCTCCTAACGGGGATGACATCGCTTTTACCGGATTAAAAGACGGATACAGCGATTTGTTTATTTATAATCTTCGTACTAAAAAGTTGTCTCAGCTTACAAAGGACAAGTATTCTGACTACGCACCAAATTTTTCGCCAGATGGCCGGTCATTAGTTTTTACAAGTGATAGAACCACTTTAGATGCAGCGAACAGTAAAAGTGTAGACATAACACATTCATTAGCAGTAATGGATTTAGCAAGCAAACGGATCACAAATATTCCGGTGTTTGAAGGTGCTAATAATATGAACCCGCAATTTTCGGGCAACAGTCAGCAGATTTACTTCTTGTCAAACCGCGATGGATTTAGAAATCTTTACAGATATTCTTTAACAGGTGGGAAAGTTGAACAATTAACAGATTATTTTACAGGTATTAGTGGTATTACTGAGTATTCACCGGCTTTAAGTGTATCTACTCAGGATGATATTGTTTATTCTTATTATCGTGCTCAAAAGTATACTATCTACAATGCTAAAGCATCGGAGTTCAAACCAGTTGAAGTTTCTCCAACAGCTCTAAACTTTGAGGCCGCCACATTGCCTCCTTCAAAAAGTTCTGGTGTTGATTTAATTAATGCCAACTTAAACAACTTCGAACGTTTCGAAACGATTAGTCCAGAAGATATTAAACCTGTCCCATATCGCCCGCAATTTAAGCTTGATTATTTGTCTAGTAATGGTGTTGGAGCTCAAGCTGGTGGACGAATGGGAGCCGGATTATCGAGTGGTGTACAAGGAATCTTTAGCGATATTTTAGGGAGAAATCAAATTCAGGCTGCATTAGCTATTAACGGTGAGATATATGATTTTGGTGGTCAGGTTGCCTATATTAATCAAAAGGGAAGGATTGATGTGGGAGCAGCGGTTTCACATATACCTTATGTTTCGGGGTTTATTAATTATGAAAATGATAGGAATTTCCGTCTTGAGAATACTGACATAATCAGGACTTTTGAAGATCAGATTCAAATCTTTAGCTCTTATCCATTTTCAAGGATTTCTCGATTTGAATTTGGTACTGGGTTAGCTCATTATAGTTATCGTATAGATAGATTCACAAATGCTTTTGATACAACAGCAAATTTTGCTTTTGCGGGTGCTGAAAAAAAGAAACTCACCAGAGAGGAATCGGAAAAGACGTATGATACCAATTTTACACCGTTTACTATTTTTCAGTTAAATTCCGCATTTGTAGGTGATAATACAGTTATGGGAATTACTGCTCCATTAAATGGATTCAGGTATAGATTTGGTGCGGAAATGTATCAGGGGGATTACAAATTGACAGCATTAACTGCCGATTTTCGGAAATATCAACGCATAAAGCCAATAACGTTAGCAGTAAGAGCTTATAGTTATTCCCGAATGGGACGTGATGAAGAACGACTATTTCCTCTATTTGTAGGTTATCCATATTTTGTAAGAGGATATGAATTTGGTTCATTTAACAAAAGTGGAGGTGCTCGTAGTATTGATGGCGCTTTTGACCTAAGTCAGTTAACAGGTTCAAAAATTGCTGTATTTAATTTTGAGGTGCGATTGCCGTTTACAGGACCTAAACGCTTATCAGCTATAGAGTCGAAATTCTTATTTTCTGATTTAAATATTTTCTTTGATGCGGGCCTAGCTTATACAGGAAGTTCTAAAATTACTTTCGGTAGCACTCCGGAGATAATTGGCCGAAGAAATGTTGTAGATGAAAACGGCAATGTTCTTTTAGATGAAGACGATAATCCAGTGACAGTACCAATAACTACTCGCATCCCAGCTATGAGCGCCGGTTTATCACTTCGAGTTAATGTTTTTGGGTATTTCATTATAGAACCATACGCTGCAATACCATTCCAGCGTAAAGACGTTAGCGGTCCGGTGTTTGGATTAGTGTTTGCACCAGGCTGGTAGAAAATATTAGTGTCAATAGGAAGCGATCATTTCGCTTTCTATTGACACATTGCTACTCGTTTATCTACTTGTATATAAGGCTGTGTAAGGATTTTTTCGAAGTCTAAGCCGATACTCAAATCCAGCCAATCAGGGTTTACCGATCTAACCATTTTTTCTTTTTGAGCCCTTGTAAACTTGCTTATTAGATTAAAGCGTTGCAATGCGGCTTCTTCAGTGCGCATTTCTTCAAAGTAAATAAGCCGTGTTAATTGTTGAGCCGAATCAAAAAACAGGTTTGGCATTTGTCGGTAAAAGCCTACTGTCTTTAATAAATCGGTACTCATTCCCACATGCATCGAGCTGCGATTACGGTCGGTTACAATAAACACATATCTTTTCATAATTATCTCTTTAGTAATTGAAAATAAATTGCTAATTTTATGAGCATAAAGTTACTAATTATTTTAGCAAAACAAAATTATTTTTAAAATGGCTAACATTTCTAATAATCTTCGTTATCTCAGAAAGAAAAAGGGGTTAACGCAACAGCAATTTGCTGATACAATGGAAATTAAACGTTCTTTAGTTGGTGCTTACGAAGAAGATCGTGCCGATCCGAGATATGATTTGCTAAAAAAGTTCGCATTGTTTTATGAACTAAGCATTGACGAATTGATCAATGAACAGATTAACGATAAATGGAAACCTAAGCCGAAAAGTGATGCTTCAAATTTACGGGTGCTTAGTATATCTGTAGATTCTGAAGATCGGGAGAACATTGAGTTGGTACCGGTAAAAGCAAGTGCCGGTTATTTAAACGGTTATGCCGACCCACAATTTATAAGTGAGCTTCCTAAATTTCACCTCCCTTTTCTAAAACAGGGAACGTTTCGTGCATTTGAAATTAAAGGTGATTCGATGTTGCCGCTTCCATCCGGAACGATAGTTATCGGCGAATATCTTGAAAACTGGAATGATCTTAAAGTTGGTGAGACCTATGTGTTTATCACTAAAGATGATGGGGTAGTTTACAAACGCGCTGGGAATAAATTCAAGGAAAATAAAACTCTAAAACTAGTATCCGATAATCCTGTATTTGATCCGTACACGATAGCTACTGAAGATGTTTTAGAAATATGGAAATCAAAAGCATATATTTCAACCGTATTTCCGGAACCGGCTGCAGAACCAACTATGGAGAGCCTGACATCGATGATGTCTCAAATGCAAAAGTCTATTGCACAGTTGAAAACGGGAAACAACTAGTGTTACGTTAAGGTTGTTGTGAGGTAACGTGAGGGATAGAAGCGGAAAGCCCGCATCCCGATTCTTCATCGGGAGAGGACTTGCAGAGAATAGCCCGACCCCGATTTTTCTTCGGGGGCACGCCCATAAGACCATAAAGATTTAATATATCACTAGCGTTATTAAATTAAACATCTTAACATTATTTAACACTTTGCTATTAAACCATTTGTGTGCTGACGGTTCTATCTATTAAAACAATAATAGCATGAAAAAACTAATTTTAAGCGCAATGCTGTTTATCGGTTTAAGCGCAACAGGTTTCTCACAAGAAAGAGCTAAAAGAGAGTTAAAAACACCTGAAGAACGAGCTCAAAAAATGACAGAGGTTTTAGATCAGAAGTTATCTTTAACTAAAGATCAGAAGAGTCAGATTTATCAAATCAATCTGGAACGTGCTCAAGCTTTGGATAAGATCAGACAAGATCAGGAAAACGTTTCCCGGCCAAAAGTTAAAGAGCAGTTCAAAACAAGCGACGAGAAAATCGTAAACATTTTAGATGGGAAACAGCGTACCGCCTACTATCAGCTAAAAGCTGAGCACAAAGAAAAAATGAAAAACCACCGAAGAGATCATAAGGATGGTAAAAACCATAAAAAAGGATAATAAACTTGGTTTGAATAAAAAAGCGAATTCACAGTTCGCTTTTTTTATTTTTAAGCGATTTATACTTTGGGAGAAATTAACAATTACATTGATCAAAAGCTGAAGGAAAGAACAGATAACGGTTCTTTAAGAACCTTATCTATAAATAATGGACTAATCGACTTTTGCTCCAATGATTATCTTGGTCTAGCACGATCGGAAGAATTTAAACAAACGTTATTAGACGAACTGAAACTCTATTGTAATCATTTTGTTGGTTCAACCGGTTCGAGATTAATTTCAGGAAATGATCAATTTACTGAAGAGCTGGAATATGAAATTGCTGCTTATCATCAGGCAGAATCGGCATTAATTTTCAATTCGGGTTATGATGCTAATGTCGGTCTATTTTCATGCATTGCAAGTCGGGGTGATACCATAATTCTGGATGAATTGATTCATGCCTCAATTATAGACGGTGCCCGATTGAGTAACGCAAACCGCTATACCTTCAAACATAATGATTTGCAAAGTCTGGAAGATAAACTCAAAGCTTCTAAAGGGAAAATATTTATTGGTATAGAAAGTATTTATTCAATGGACGGCGATATGGCCCCTTTAGCCGAAATAATAGCTTTAGCAGAAAAGTACTCTGCCGCTGTAATTGTGGATGAAGCTCATGCAGCTGGAATTTTCGGAAATAAGGGTAGGGGCCTGGTTGAGCGATATGGGCTTTGCGATAAAGTATTCGCAAGGGTGATAACTTTTGGAAAGGCCTTAGGTTGCCATGGAGCCGCAGTGTTAGGAAGTGATTCTTTACGTAAATACTTGATTAACTTTTCCCGATCTTTTATATATACCACTGCAGCTTCTTTTTACACTCATTTAAGTGTAAAAACAGCTTATAAATATCTAGATGAATCTGATATATCAGCCATCCATCACAAGATAGAGTTGTTTAAAACTTATGCTGCGGGAATCTCTTCCCAAATAATTCCGAGCTTTTCTCCAATTCAGAGTATTATTATTACAGGAAATGAGCAGGCTAAAAAACTTGCTTCTTCTTTGCAAAAAAACCGGTTTGATGTTAGGGCGATACTCCACCCAACCGTCCCGGTAGGGAAAGAACGATTGCGTATATGTTTACATACTTTTAATACCGACGAGGAGATAAGTAATCTTGTCAAAACCATTGAGAAGTTTTTATGAAGCCATTATTTATTACAGGGATAGGAACTGATGTAGGCAAAACCTTGATAGCTGCTATATTGGTTGAAAAATTAAAAGCCGATTATTGGAAACCCATCCAATCGGGAGATTTAGATAACTCTGATTCGATGAAAGTAAAGAGCTTAATTTCAAATTCAGTTTCTGTATTCCATCCCGAGGCATACAGACTAACGCAGCCTTTTTCGCCACATAAATCGGCGGCAATAGATAGTGTGGAAATTAGTTTGGAAAATATTTCTTGTCCGGTAACATCCAATACGTTAATTATTGAAGGTGCGGGCGGATTAATGGTGCCTCTGAATACTAAGAAATACGTTTTCGATTTGATACCGATGCTTAACGCAGAGGTGATTCTCGTTGTAAAACACTATTTAGGTAGCATCAATCATACTTTATTAAGTCTGGAATGGTTAAAAAGTAAAGGCATCTCCGTTAAGGGAATTATATATAATGGGGGAGAGGATTACTATTCTGAACTGGCAATACAAAATCATTGTAATATTCCGGTAATTGGGCAAATACCCTATTGCAATGAGTTAAGCCGCGATAAAATTGTAGATTTAGGAAAACTGATCGATCTATAAACCATGAAGATCAACACATAAAAAACAATCTTATGAAACCTACATGTTTTACCACACACAAATTCCTATGCAATTTTATATAGTCTCATATCTCATGTCTCTTATCTCATATCTTTTCTAATGAAGATCGCAGTAATCGGATCTGGTACTATGGGAAACGGTATTGCACATGCTTTTGCCCAGCATGGTTTTAAAGTTTCTTTGTATGATCTTAATAACCAGTCTTTAATTAAAGGGATGGAATCGATCAGCAAAAACCTTGACCGCCAGATAAGCAAAGGAATTATTAGCGAAGACGATAAAACAGCCACACTGAATTCTATAAGCACTTTTACTGATCTGAAATTAGCTATAAGGGAGGCTGATCTAGTTATTGAAGCTGCTACTGAGAACCTTGACATCAAGCTTAATATTTTTAAAGAACTGGATGCTTCATGTAAAAGTAGCGCCATCCTCGCATCTAATACCTCTTCTATTTCCATTACTCAAATTGCCTCTGCCACAAACCGACCCGAAAAAGTTATTGGAATGCATTTCATGAATCCCGTTCCGGTGATGAAACTGGTTGAAGTGATTCGAGGTAAAGAGACATCAGCTGAAACAACTAAATTGGTAATGAACATTGCATTAGAACTTGAAAAAGTTCCGGTTGAAGTAAATGATGCGCCTGGCTTTATAGCAAACCGAATTTTAATGCCAATGATTAACGAAGCTATATTTGCTTTACATGAAGGTGTTTCGGGTGTTGAAGAGATTGATACGGTAATGAAATTGGGGATGTCACATCCGATGGGGCCACTTCAGCTGGCTGACTTTATCGGACTGGATGTATGCCTGGCGATTTTGAATGTGATGCAGCAGGGATTTGAGAGTTCAAAATATGAAGCTTGTCCGTTATTAGGTATAATGGTAGAAGCTGGAGAAATGGGAATAAAGTCGGGAAAAGGATTTTATGACTATAAAAATGGAGGTAAGGAGCCTGCGGTCAATGGAAGATTTGTAACATCTTAATAAGAACATAATGATTTTAAGAACCACTTTATTTATTGGGCTCTTGCTATGTTTTCTCAACGCAAATGCTCAACTAAATGTTCTTGATTATGAGATTGCTAAATGGCGCGGAAACAAGCAGGCAGCAGTATCTGTAACATTTGATGACTGTATACCAAGCCAGTTTAAAAACGCGATACCGGTATTAAATGATGAATCAAGAAAAATACCGGCTACTTTTTTCTTGACAGGGAAAAGTATCAGCAAGAATGTCAGCTCCTTGAAGCAAGCTCATCTAGCCAATCATGAACTGGCAAACCACTCCTTCACTCATCCGATAAAACTCGCAGAGCTTTCACCTTCGGAGATTGAGGCTGAATTAAAACAATGTCAGGATGCAATTTATGGGTTGTTCAATCGAAAGTTATCTTATACAATGGCTTATCCGAATGGGAGCGGGCAGGGGAAAGAGCCGAAGGACTTAGTATTAAGGGAGATTTTAAAGAGGTACGCAATTGGTGCAAGGGCGACTCAAATCAAGCCTTCTCGCATTAATGAATATTTCTGGGATAGCCCGTTTACAAATGATAGTTATTATAGGGTGAATAGTGCGATGATAAGCGAGGGATTTGCTGCTTCTGATTTTGTTAGTGATTTAAATGAAGCAATTTCAAATCGCGGCTGGTATTGCGCTACCTATCATGGTATTGAAGGGGGGTGGATAATTACAAGTAAGGCATTATTTACTTTGCACATGGATGAGCTAATAAAGAAGAAAGATCAATTATGGATAGCAACCTTTAAAGATGTAATTGCCTATCATAAGGAGCGAAATTCAGCTAAATTATCTGTATTGAAGGAAACCAAACGCGAATTGAAGGTGTCCCTTACCGACACCTTAAGCGATGATGAAGCTTTTAATATTCCCCTTACAATTCGGATAAAAACACCTGGCATGAATATTAAATCTGTAACTCAAAACGGTCAAAAATTACGCTATAAGAAACATTTAGATACACTCGAATTTGATGCGGTTCCTGATAGAGGAGATATTAATATCCGAAAGCGCAGTAAACGCCAATAGGTCAAAATATGAAATACACTAGTAAAAAATCTCGCAATGTTTTGATTGTCAGATGTCTTGTACTATGTTTAATTTATTGAGAAGTTATTTTAATAATCGCTTCAAATAGTTAAATTTGCAGCGCAAACCACGGTTAGCGGCGCCTATAGCTCAGTTGGTTAGAGTAGAAGACTCATAATCTTTTGGTCCCTGGTTCGAGCCCAGGTGGGCGCACAAAACAAGAAAGCTTAATCATAACGATTAGGCTTTTTTTGTGCCTTTAAATGCCATTTAGAGCTATTTACTGTAAAACTTATCGAAAGAACGTGTTTGGGTTAAATAATTAGTTATAAAATTAATAAAAATCAGTTGATCGACACGTCAACTGACACGTTTACTGACACATTTCTGTTACATCAACCCATCATCAGCAAAACTTAAGTAAGAATTCACTAGTCAGAATGATGTGGTCAACAACTGCTATATCAAGGTACCCTGTCACATGGCAAAAACTACGATGCTAAAAATATGATGCATACTTTGATTCAGCGTGGAACAGATACCACTCGAAATAAAATTTACGGTAGCTTTGCGTGGCAATTCCATAAATTTGTGAGATTGGATCCGACTATACTTTTTATTACCCCTCCGTTTACACAATTGAATACGCCTTATCCTGCTACAGCGTATTTAAAAGGGTTTTTGAATACAAAAAACATCTCCTCTTACCAAATGGATTTGGGTATAGAGGTTATTTTAGCCTTGTTTTCTACTACCGGATTAACCAACCTGTTCAAAGAAGTAGCTAAACAGCAGATTTCTCTATCCGACAACAGTCAAAGAATTGTTCATCTTCAGAAAGAATACATTAAAACGATAGATGCCGTTATTAACTTTTTGCAAGACAATAACCCAACCTTGGCACATCTAATTTGCCAGGGTAATTACTTGCCAGAGGCATCCAGGTTTGCACAGTTAGACGATTTAGAATGGGCTTTTGGTACCATGGGTACCCGGGATAAAGCAAAGCACTTGGCCACACTTTACCTGGAAGATATTTCGGATTTAATTGTGGAGGCGATCGATCCGCATTTTGGCTTTAGCCGGTATGCAGAAAGGCTGGGAAGATCGGCTTCGACATTTGATGAATTGGATACGGTTCTAAGTCATCAGGATAGCTTTATCGACAGTATTTTAATCGATATATTAAGAGAAAAAATCGAACAGGTTAAGCCAGATTTTGTGGCTATTTCTGTTCCTTTTCCAGGCAACTTATACAGTGCTTTTAAGTGCGGGCAATGGATTAAACGAAATCATCCATCAGTAAAAATTGCATTAGGTGGAGGGTTCGCTAATACCGAACTGAGGTCGTTGCAAGATGCAAGGGTTTTCAATTACCTCGATTTTATCACCTTGGATGATGGAGAAGCGCCTGTTTTTCACCTGATAGAATATTTAAAAGGCGAACGCAGCAAAGCCAATTTAAAGAGAACTTTTGCTTTAGAAAATGGCATTGTTACTTATTTTAATGGTTCGAAAGAATTTGATTATGCGCAACGTGATGTAGGCACTCCAGATTATTCTGATCTGCTTTTAGATAAATACCTGTCTGTTATTGAAATGGCTAATCCGATGCATCGTTTGTGGAGCGATGGCAGATGGAATAAACTAACCTTGGCACATGGTTGTTATTGGGGTAAATGTACTTTTTGCGATATATCATTAGATTATATAAAACGATATGAACCTCTTACGGCCGCATTGCTTTGTGATCGTATTGAAGAAATCATTAAACAAACTGGTCAGAACGGATTCCATTTTGTGGATGAAGCAGCTCCTCCCGCTTTATTACGAGATTTGGCCTTGGAAATTATCAGACGGAATTTAACCATCGTTTGGTGGACAAATATTCGATTTGAAAAAAGCTTTACCCTTGATTTAGCTATACTCTTAATGGAATCGGGTTGCATTGCTATTTCCGGGGGACTAGAAGTGGCTTCCGATCGATTGCTGAAATTGATTGATAAAGGTGTAACTGTGGCACAGGTAGCAAAAGTTACCGAGAATTTAACGCAGGCTGGCATTATGGTGCATGCCTATTTAATGTATGGTTTTCCTACTCAAACCGCTCAGGAAACTATTGATTCTTTAGAAATTGTTCGGCAGCTTTTTATGAATGGTATTTTGCAATCGGGGTTTTGGCACCAGTTTGCCATGACGGCTCACAGTCCTGTTGGGCTAAATCCGGATCAGTTTGGAGTAAAACGGGTGAGCGAGCAGATGGGAACTTTTGCGAACAATGATTTATTGCATCTGGATAAAAGCGGTGCCAGGCATGAGGCTTTTAGTGAAGGTTTACGTAAGTCGTTATTTAACTACATGCACGGTATCTGCTTTGATTTTAGCCTGGATAAATGGTTTGATTTTAAAGTGCCGCGTACCGCCGTATCTCCAAAGTTTATAGAACAAGCGCTGGCTTTGCATGAACCCAAAATCATTAAGCCAAGCACAAAAGTTGTTTGGTTAGGCAGCCTTCCTGTAGTTAAATATTACGTAAAAAATGGAAAAAAGAAACCTGTAAACATGGTCTCCTTAACATTTTACAATAAGAAAGAAACTTTTCTAGTACACACAAAGGAAGAATGGGGACGATGGCTTATTGAAACCTTGCCCTTACTTTCAGTATATCGGGGAGTAGTGTCTTCTTTTGAAGAAGTAGAACAATCTTTTAATGATTTTGGAGCTGGCGATTTTCAGCATTTCTTGGTTAGCGATAGCTTTACAGAATTAAAAGATAATGGTTTACTGTTTTTGTAGCTGTATTATAAAGATGGTAGGTTTTGATGCAGAAGAGTGCCATCTGAAAATATAATAAAACAATTTCTTGCTAAACGAAAACATTTATACCTTTCCACACAATTAAGCAGTAGCTTAACGATTTTGTCTCCTCCAAATAAACCCATCTAAAACATAATGGGTGGCTTGTGGCAACGCAAGGAGAGGAACAAGCAAGGAGAGTAATTTCTTTTCTTCAATCTGGGGTAAGAATGCAAAAGGGCTGAACAAAGCGGAATGTTCTTTCCACACTAGCCCATCCCATAACCCTTCTTCAAAATATGCGAATACTGTAAGGATAAGAATAAATACCACAAAGCCATATTTTCCAAAAGAAACCTTTAGGACTTTGCTTGTCTCCTTTTTGTTCTTAATATGCTTGTTCTTTTCAAAAAACCAGATTAATGCCATGTAGGGAATACCGTGCGATATTACATTTAAAGTAGTAAAAGCCAGATCGCCGTTGAAGTAGACAATTCCAAAAAACCAAGAAAGCGCTGTTCCAAGAATTAGCAGGTTCCTAGGTACATTAAGTTTTTTAGAACTCCAGTATTGGTGGATCTCTTTGAATAGATAAATGCCCAAAATAGTCAAATATAACGCCATTCCCAGGTCAGAAAGGAACTGAGACTTGTATTGTAAAAAATCACCTTCAACAAACCAGTTGAAATTACGATTGGGATTTAGGTGCCAGAATAATATCGGATATATTGTAGATGAATAAATTGTTATTGAATCAATGCTAGAAAGCAATCGAGATTTGCTTTCAAAACGAGAATAAAGTCTCATAAATCCATACTGTTGACGTATGAAATGAAATACTGCCAGATAAGCCAGGATTCTCCAGAACAAGATTGCGTCAATATTATAAAAGACAACCCCCGTTACATAACAAAGAATTGGGATAGAAAGTAATAGCGATTGCTTCTCTTTATATTCTAGGGGATTAAAATAAGTTCGGTAGAGTGTGCTGTAGACATGAGCCACAT
>JANMZB010000073.1:0-6385 GCA_031382725.1 Sphingobacteriaceae bacterium
TGTACGGACTTACCGAGTGCGGTGTTGACTCAACATTCTTAAAAATTGACTAGGATTTTGCGAATACATGGAAAAAGAAACATTTTCCAATTGGATTTCCACTTGCGAATAGCGTTATTCACCTGTTGGATAAATTCGGGAATCCAGTACCACCTGGAATTCCTGGTGAAATATATATTGGCGGAACCGGCCTCGCTATTGGATACGTTGATTCCAGCCAAGACATGGATCATTTTATTCAAATAAATACCAATAAAATATTCCGAACTGGTGATTTTGCATATAGAGACGAACAAGGAAGAATTCATTTTATAGGGAGAAATGACGCCCTCACAAAAATACGCGGCTACCGGGTTGATTTGCTCGAAATCGAAACGAGTGTACTTAAGATTGATGGAGTGAGCGCTGCAGCCATTTTTGTTGATGAGACCGATAAATACCTCATTGTATGCGCACTCTGCTTAAACGCTGAGCAAACACTTGCAGAAGTTCAAAAAGCAATTGCACTGGACTTACCCAGTTATATGGTTCCAGGACGTTGGCTTGTGCTTAACACAATCCCGTTAACAACCAGTGGTAAAATAGATCGCAGTAAATTAAAACAACGTTCTGGTGCATCTAGCCAAGAGAAAGGAGCAAATGAAACCGAAACAAAACTCATTCACCTATTTACCGAATTGATGAAAAGATCAATTGAGCGAACAACAAATATATTTGATGAGGGTGCACATAGTTTAATTATTCTTCAGGCCATTACGAGAATTTCCAAAACATTTAACCAAAGGCTTAGCTTTAACACCATTTACGCGCACAAAACAATCGAAGAATTGGCGCTTTTAATTGCAACCAATACAAATTCAGACAAACGAATCATCCCAATAAACACGCACAAATCTGACAATGAAAATCTATTTCTGCTGCCTTCTTCAGTAGGATCTTCGTCCGTGTTTTCAAATTTCAAGTTAGCCGAATCCCAAAATTTATGGGGGCTAGATTATCACTCAATTTCAAAAGAAGACACACAAACGATCGCAGCGTTAGCCATGGCCCTGCATCAAGAAATAACACGTGTAGATGACAGTTTAACCATCACGTTACTTGGGTATTCAATGGGAGCCTATATAGCGCTTGAAATTGCACGAATTTTGGAAAAAGAAGGGAAATCACCCCAACTTATATTAGTGGATGTTAACCTCAATCCATCTGGAAAAAGGATATCTAATTTAAAAGAAGACGAAAGACTGAACGAAATAAAACAAGAGTTTGGTTCTTTATTGACCAACTACAGCCCTGTCCCACTTTCCTCAACTCCAATTGTCGCTTTAGAAGCTAAAGAGAATTCCCTACCGGCAAATATGCAACAATGGAGGACATATGGAAGTAGCTTTGTACACGATTATTTAGAAGGCGATCACGATAGCGTTTTTTCTAAAGCAAATATTTCTACGGCAATTTTAAAGGTTGAAAATGCACTGAATACTTTTACCGCTAGAAGAGTTCAACTTATCTCCAATGATTTTTCCGCTCATTCATCCTGAAACCATGATTCCAAAAGAGACTAACGAACATCAACTTTTTATCAAAGATGTATTGCCCAAGCACATTAACCAACAATTTCAATAAAAGATGAACATACTCGGAATAAGTGCACTTTATCATGACTCGGCGGCCTGCTTGCTTCAGGACGGAATAATTACAGCGGCAGTGCAAGAAGAACGACTCACGCGTCGCAAGTTTGAACCGAACTTTCCAGTTAATTCGATTCAATATTGTCTTGAGTTTGCGAATTTAAAAATTGAAGATATCGATTGTATTGCGTTTTATGAAGATCCGAAAAAAAAGATGGAGCGCATTTTATGGTCTATTGGCCAAGGAATAGGAGATATTCATCCGATTTTAAACACGTGGGATGAAAAAATGGGCGTGGAATTCCTGATCCGGAAACATACTGGATTTGACGGCGAAATAAAGATGATCGATCACCATATTTCGCACGCCGCTAGCTCATTTTTTATGTCAGGATTTGAGGATGCAGCCTTATTTGTGGTGGACGGTGTGGGCGAGTGGGCAACGACAACCTTTGCTACCGGTAAGGGTAAAGAAATTCAAGTAATAAAAGAAATCGAGTTCCCTAATTCACTAGGGCTTTACTATAGCGCCATAACATCATTTCTTGGATTTAGACCAAATAGTGATGAATACAAGGTCATGGGAATGACTGCTTATGGATCGCCGTTGTTTGTAGATCAATTAAAAGAAATGATTGATTGGGACACAACGGGAAATTACACACTTGATATGTCATATTTTAACTATAACTCCGGAATGTTCTCCGACAAATTTGAGGATGTGCTAAAAGTTAGGGCGCGGAAGTATGGAGAAAAAATGGAGCAAGTGCATTTCGATATCGCCTGCTCTGCTCAAAAAATTCTTGAAGAGATTTTATTAGCATCCATTAATTGGCTGTACAAACATACAGGATTAAAAAAATTATGCCTTTCTGGCGGAGTAGCTTTAAATTGCTTGGCAAATGGTCACTTGCGAAATAATTCGCTGTTCGAAGAGATATTTGTGCAACCTGCCTCAGGTGATGCTGGCACTTGTTTTGGCGCGGCATTGGCAGCCTATGCATCTTTAGCAAAAGAGCCACATTTTAAGGCGATAGAACATGTACGTCTAGGCCCTCAATTCAATGATAAGTCCATTTTGCAATATGTTACGCAAATGGATTTAAAAGCAAAAGAATTTAGTACAAGTAACCTAATTTATTATTGTGCTGAAAAACTCAGTGAAGGAAAAATTATCGGTTGGTTTCAGGGGCGTATGGAATTTGGACCACGGGCATTAGGAGGCCGCAGCATTTTGGCTGATCCGCGCTCAATTTCAATGAAAGAACGATTAAATATTCTCATCAAAAAGAGAGAAGAGTTTCGACCCTTTGCTCCAATTTCAACTGAAGAAGATGCTCCTCATTTTTTTGATATTGACCGCAACTACCCTTTCATGACTTTTATTGTTGAGAGTTCTAAGGGAAATCTGCTTGAGGCTGTAACTCATGATGATGGCACCGCGCGTTTGCAAACAGTCAATAAGAATGTTGACCCACTTATGCACCAATTACTAAGTAAATTTGGTGAACTAACTGGCGTTCCCGTTCTATTAAACACTTCCTTTAATGTTGCTGGTGAGCCAATTGTTTGTTCTCCAAGTGACGCGTTTAATTGTTTTAGAGAATCGGGCATTGATATTTTAGTAATGGGCTCCTATGTTATTGAGCGCAACGAACAATTACCAGAATTGATGGAGCCTGGAACCCTTGACTATCAAGCACTAGCGCGCGAAGTTGAACCTTATTTAAAAGACACTTATTTTTTCTCATGAAATCACAAAAAAACGTCTTCAATTCAATTGACAAGTTAATTGAAGCTGCACCAGACATGCAACATGCTTACCGTGAGTTTCTAAGTTTGAGCAGTCCCGTAATAAAAAAGGAACTCAAACAACCCGGCGAAGGTTCATACGCCATTTGGAATATGGATAAAACCGCAGATGGCGAATGCATTTGGAAGATACGGGACAACTTAACATTACGCGAAAAACACTCTTGGAAAATACAAGAATTATCGTCCAAACGAAAAGATCTTAATTGCAAACGGATCCTTCTATTTGGAGGGTCTGCAGCTGCCAGTTTTGGTTATTGGGGTGAGTTTTCAATCGCCAGTGCAATTGAACACGCACTTAACAGCCAAGGTGAGGAAAAATATGAGGTAATCGATTTAGCGTGTGTTAATGCACTCTGGGAGAATTGTATTGAAACATTCCACCACAGCTTGTCATTAAAACCGGACATGGTTCTCTTTTTCGCAGGAAATAACGAAGCAAAGACGCTGATTCGCAGATTAAGAGGTCGCCAATTGTCCTATTTGCCCTCGTCAAACGGTGCGCTATTTTTAGAAACACTTGAACCAAAAGAGATGGTTAGCGTTTTAAATGCCTGCTATGAAGAGCATATGTCATTTGAAGCCGAGCGCACCATCAAAATGGCAAAAGATGCAGAAGTCGACATCCATTTTGTTATTCCAGCATTTAATTTAAGTGATTGGGTTGGACCTGAAAAAATTCCGTTCAACTTACATGGAGCGCAACTTAACGCATGGTTGGAACTTAAAACAAAGGCAAGAAAACAGGCTGAAAATAAAGCCTATGAGGAACTCATTGTATCCTGTAACCAACTCACTCATTTGGATGGCGGGTTATGTCAATGGCCTTTTTTGCAGAAGGCAAATGCCCTTGAAGCAATGGGTGACTATTCCGAAGCACAGCACTATTACGAACTGGCGCGCGATTCTGGCCTAGCGCCTTTCATTAAAGGGAATCCACAAATTACTGAGAAAGCAAGAGGAGCTTTAAGAAAAACGTATGCCAAACACGAAATTTCATATACGGATTTGGCAACGTTAACCGAGCAAGACCAACTTGCTGGTCGAAACTATTTTATCGATTATTGTCACTTGAATCATTCGGGGATCACCCTTTTATCGAACGCAGTGGTTGGTAAAATTATTCAAACCCTCAGCGTAAAAAATCAAAAAGAATCTGCCCTTATTGAACTTGAACAGGCGAATTATTCTAGAAATGGACATTCAGAAAGTAACGATTTATCATTCGCACCACTTCCCATTTCAAATGAAGAAATTGGCTTGGGCGCTTGGGTAGCAGCCATTCACAATTATCACCATGGACAACCGAAAGAAATTGTTCGGTATTGGCTAGAAAAATCATTGGAAAATTTCCCAGAGTTAGATAAAATCCTTGTTTTTTTATCCGATCATTTATGCGCTCCTTGGAGGGATCGTTTTTCGCTCGGTTGGTTTAAAAAGCAAGGCTACTTCGATTTACTTGGGGAGAAGCAATTTTTCTTTTTTGCAAAGTTCTTCTATCACGCACGATTCGATCATGCACTAGTTGAAATCATTCGGGAAATTCGTTCAGATGAAAGACCGCAAAATTTTCCAGATTTAATTGATGATATGAATGGCGACCTTTACCAGCTCTTTTTTATGGATATGCGAAATGGTTTCCAATCTGATAACCGAAATGCTGCACGCGGCGGATGGGAGCAAAAATGTTTAGAGATAGACGTCTCAGCAAATGCATCGATCATTCATTTTCCATTAACAAAATTGGTGAATGCCACACTCAAAATGGAATTATCAGGAACATCTCATTTCTTTAACCCTAATGAATGTGCCTCCTGTATTGTTACTCTCAATGGGAACGTGCTTGGAAAAATCAACATAGCTGCTAAAAGAAAAACATTGGAATTAAAGATAGATAAAGCCTTATTCAAAGAAGGGATTAACGAATTGCAATTTAACTGGAGTGAACTGGCATCAGCAGTTGACCAAGAACACGCCTATCAACGCGTAAATCATTTCGAAATGCATGGTCTTTACCCCACGGTTGCTCGGGTGCACTCAATTCAATTATTCAACACAAAAAATACTATACAATGATAGATTTGAAAAATATCGCGAACACAAAAATTTTTACCTCACCATTTAAGTTTGGCCTTCTAGAAGAGCCTTTTTTAAATCATGAATCAGCTTTAAAACTTGTCAAAACATTTCCAACGAAAAATTTTGAACGTTGTGGTTTTGAAAATGGTCATTTTTTGAGACGCCCATTAATCGTAAAAGGGGAAAACAAGATTCATCTTCCTGATGACCTTGATCAAACAGCTATTGAATTGGGGGAAGTTTTCCTATCGGACGCGTATCGAAATGCATTGGTTGAAATAACTGGACTTGAGTTGAAAGACAAGCCTGTAGAGGCCTGGTTTTGGACTTATGATTCTGAAACGAAATTTGAACCCCATCTTGATTATGAAACGAAAATTTTTACGCAAGTTTTTTACATTACAGAGCATTGGAAGTGGAGTGATGGTGGTTTACTACAGATTCTAAATAGTGAAAATACCGAAGACGTTGCCTTTTCAATTACGCCAAGGTTAAATCTTTCATCTATGATTTTTCGATCGGATGACTCCTGGCATTATCTGACCCCTATAAGTCCAAAAGCTTCGGTAGTTAGGAACTCAATTACTGTTCATTTTCACCATTTTTAAAGAATTCCCAAGGATTGTTTAAATAACGCTTTTCTTCTGTGGTTGATTGGCGACCCAATATCTCATTTCGGTTCGGAAAACGCTTAAAATAACCAAACACAAGGTGGTGCCTTTTAGCAGAGTATAAAAACCCTTCAAAGAAAAGCTCCGCTTTTGCATCATTTATGCCATCAGGTTCCCATTCGGCTCTCAGTTCTTCGTATTTCTGACATGATAGGACTTGGTCTTGTTCCTCCTCAGAATGCGTAAGCGGCATAT
>JANMZB010000084.1:0-6614 GCA_031382725.1 Sphingobacteriaceae bacterium
AAATTGTTGTGTGCCTACTAGGGCAGTATAATTCAGCAGGTCTCTTTTTACTGGTTTTAGAAGTTCTATTACCCTGTGTTTATTCTCCTCAACGTTGATTTGCTTATTCCAGTCAATTTTTAGTAAAGTTTCTGTTTTGGTCAGATAAGGCATTTGGGTTTTGGGGAGGATTTGAAACAAGCCAAGACCGACTAACAGCAACAGAATACAAATAGCCCATGAAAGTCGTTGATTACGCATCACGAAACGAAATCCTTTTTCATACAAGTCGGCATAGTCTAAAGTGTTCGTTTTTTCAAGAAACTGATCAATTCTGTTCTTTTTTTCAGTATCTTTTTGATGAAAAAGGCGGTATAATAGGGGTACCAAAGTAACCGAAACCAGTAAAGAAACGAACAATCCGATAGTTATTGCCATTGCCTGATCATAAAATAAAGCACCCGAAATACCACTCAAAAAAGATAAGGGCAGAAATACTGAACAGGTAGTCAGAACCGAGGAGAACATTGGCTTTATAACTTCGTTAGCCCCTAAGACGCAGGAACTGATTAGGGAATGTTTTTGATCTCTGTATTGGATAATATTTTCGATAACAATAATCGAATTGTCAATCATTAGCCCTATACCCAAAATTAAACCTGAAAGCGAAATGATATTGATTGAAATTCCAAATACATAAAAAAACATCAAACTAACCGTGAGTGAGACAGGAATAGATACTCCTATCAATAACGGGGATTTGACATCTTTTAAAAATAAAAACATAATGCTGAAAGCCAATAATATGCCCCATACCAGATCTTGTTTTACATTGCCAATGGCAACATCTAATAGTTTTGTTTGGTCTCTGGTAATCGAGAAATCTATGTTGGGATAATCTTTGTTCATCTGAATTACGAGCTTGTTCAATGCAGTTTTAAGATTTTCCATTCTGGCGCCATTTTGCTGAATGATGGCCATGGTAACTGCTTCTTTATCATCAGACAAAACCAAACCTGTTCTTGTTTGCGGATGTTCGACTACTTGGGCAAGTTCTTTTAATTGATAGAGTCTATCATTTTTCTTGATATAAATATTTTGTATTTCTCGAATAGTATTCAAACTGGACCCTAGTCTCACATTATATTGATACTGACTGTTTTTAATCAATAAACTGCCTACCTCAATATCGTATGTTTTAATAGTTGTTTCCAACTCATTCAAGCTTATCCCCAAAGCATTTAGTTTATCCATTTCTGGAATAATTAAAATTTCAGACGACACCAGTCCGCTTACATCGACCATGGCAACTTCATCGACCTGTTCAATGCGTTTGCGGATGACTTGATTGGCAAAGCGGCTAAAATCTACAAATTCTTGTGGTACAGTGTTCGGTTCATTATTTGAAACAAGCTTTTTGCTTTCTTCCTTGTCTTTTAAAGTCAAGCTTAAATAAAAAACGGGTATATCAGTGATGTTTGACTTTATTACTTTGGGGCGTTTTATTGTTCTGGGAAGGCTTCCCATGGCTCTGTCAATCTTCTCGTTGACTTCTATAAAGGAATAATCGATTTTAGTGCCTTGTTCAAAATTTAAACGAATTAAACCGCTCCCGTTACTTGATTCGCTCTTGATATCTTTCAGATGGCTAACCTGCATCAAGGTGGACCGCAAATTTTTCACGATGGCATCTTCAACCTGTCTTGCAGACAGGTTCTCCGCCTCGATTTGTACCGTAATCTCGGGAATGTCAATATCAGGCATTAAGGACACTGGGACAAAACCAAAGGCGTATAGTCCCAAAATAAGAAGGCAAAGCGTAGTCATTAAAACCGCTATGGGTTTATAAATCAAAAATTTTATCATATGGGGGAGTGGCATTAGCTGATACGTATTACTTTTGAGATCTAAGGATTACTTCGCTATCATGAGCCAAATTTAAATTTCCGGAAACAATAACAGTATCTCCTGGTGTTAAGCTAGCACTACTTTTGTCCGGATTGGCAATTATGGCATAGGAACTGCTGTTTTCTAATATAGTTTGCACGTATGTCCAGTAAGCTCTTCCATCAATCACTTTAAACAATACTTCTTGATTGTCCCGTAAAACCACTGCAGATTTTGGCACTACCAATTGTCTTTTTATTTCTTTTTGAATGCGCACTTTTACATTCATACCTTCAGTAAGCTTTCCGTCGTTTTTCACAGTAGCTTTTACAAGGATAGTCCCGTTTTTTTCAATTAAAGGATTAATGGAAGAAATGTGTCCACTATAAGTTTTGTCCAGTGCAAAAGGAATTATTTGCACACTGCTGTTTAAAGCGACATCATTCATTTCAGACTCTATAAGATAAAACTCCACTTCAAACAGCCCATCATCAATGAGGGTCATAAAATCTTTTCCAGTACTTACATTCTCATAAACCCTACTTTCTATATTGGCTACTTTTCCTCCAAAGGGCGCTATAAGCTTGGTTGATTTTAGCTCATATTGAGCCGTTTTCAGCTCTAAAAATGCCGCATTATAACCCGATCTACTGGCTACCATATCATACACATCCCTAGCTATGCTGTCTCTTTTGGACGTAAAAATGCCCCGGCCTACTAACATGTCCTCTAACTGAAATTTGGCTTTTTTCAATTCGATTTCAGCCCTGGCAAGCCTTTGTTGGTATTTAAACGAGTTTAGACTTGCCAGTATTTGCCCTTTACGAACAAAATCTCCATTTTTTACGTACAGATGCTCCAGTTTGTCACTCACTTCAAATTGAATGCTGTTTTTTTGTACTGCTATTATTTTACCGTTGCTGGCCAACTCTTTTTGGAAAGATTCATTTTTTAGCACCATCGTTTCCACTTCGTTTTTTTCAGCTACATAGCCTTTTTTTTCGATTGTGGCTTCCTCCGCTGCGCTAGATTTGGTACAGTTTTGAAAAAAGAAAGAACTAAGAATTAAAAAGGAAACAATAGTTAACGGATAAATATTATAGTCATAATTTTTGTTCATTGTACAGTATTTATTTTTAGTTAATTTCATTTGAGGGACTTTTTTCTTTCGTATCAACCACCTCTCCTTTGATAATTAATTCTATAGGTGAATCTTTTCCATTGTAAAAAACCGAGATTTTTTTATTAAAATGACCGTGTTCTTTAGCGTCAAAAACCACTTTTATAATCCCTTTTTCATTTTGTTCAATTGGATTCATTGGCCATTCAGGTATTGTACAACCACAACTAGAGCTTACATGCTGAATTACTAATGTATTTCTTCCTTTATTCTCAAATCTGAATATTGTTCCTATAGTATCAATTGGTATCTTTTCAAAATTGTGTGTTCTTTTTTCGAATTCTATTATGGCGTTATAGCCAATTGTTTTTAACGGAACTTTTTTATTATCCCTATTACCGCAGGATACTGTTAAAAACAACAATACTATTAAATAATAATATTTTTTAATATATATTAGTTTGATTTCAAATGCCATAATTCATTTTCTTTATAAACTTATGCTTTCATAATTTCTATTTTATTCTTTCTGTTGGAAGTGATTATTAAAAAGACTATTGAATAGCTGTTTTCTCATTCCGGTAAATGGGTATCACATAATAACTTTCCGAATCCTCAACTGGACAATTACTCCTGACGGTTTATTTTATTTGCAATGGAAATTTTCATCTTTTTTAATTTTTAAAAACCAGAGAATTTTTATATTTTTTTACTATTTTTTTCATTTCTAGTTGTATTTCTTTAATAGCGGTAGAGGAAATTTTTATTTTTTTTTTCAATATTTTTTGTGCTAGTGTAAATGCCTTTTCTTTTTGTCCGGAGTCATCGTATAGTTTTGCTAGTAAATAGTGGGCATAAAATTTACTGGGGGCCATATTTATAGCATGTTGGTAGGATGCCTCAGCTTTGTTGTATTGTCTTGTCGTTTTGTAACTATCACCTAGGGAAGTAGCTATAACAGTATTGTTTTGGTAGGCTTTGGCTTGTTCTAACAGGGCAATGGCTTTATGATTTTCGTTTGCCATAGAAAGTGTTTTACCATAATTCATCAAGAAATCCCCGTCTTTTTTTAAAATAGGATATGCCAATTTAAATTGAAGAATGGCGTCTTTATAATCTCCGTATTGATAACATTTTAGGGCATTATTCCAAGCCATAAATCCTTGGTCTACATCTTTTGTATAAGCAATGGTTCTGCAAGTAGTAATACAAGCTAGAAGAACAAAACTTATTTTATAGACCTGCTGACTTTTTTTGTTTTCTCCAATTTTAAGTTGATAAGCATCGGCAGTACTATTTGATAGCAGGGCAACTAAAATCACCAATACTATTTTTATCGGAAGAATTTGCATAGGGTAAGAAAAGCAGGCAAAAACAGCAATAGTCAGCAATCCTGATTTGGCAATAAAAGATTCTGCTTGATGTGTCAGTTTTGCTTCTGTTTGAACCAAAACAAATCCTGCAATTAACAACAAAACAAATCCTAAAAAACCGTTTTCTGCCACAAACTGTAACCACTCATTAAAAGCATAATAGCTATTACTTGCTACTAGTACTTCTGAAGTTTCACCATTTTTGTGGAAGTATTGAGCTTGATAATCCATATAATGCGCTTTGAAAAGATCAAAACCCACACCAAAAATGGGAGCGTCTGTAATAATTTCGGTTGTTACTTTCCAAATAAAGACGCGCCCATCCGAAGAAGCCTTTTTATAATGATATAGACTAAAGAGTGTAACACCTAAAATCCCAATGGCAAGTGCAACTAGAGCTGTTTTTTGGAGTCTTGCAGTTGCTTTTTTAAAGATATTGCTTAAAAAATGACATCTTAATTCCACTAGAATTATGCTTCCAACTATCGTCGCTATCCAAGAAGCTCTGGATTGCAGTGCGGGAAGCACCAAAGCTATACTAATGAGCCCTAGTAGAGGTATATATTCAAAAATGTATTTTATGGATTCGTTGAAAAATCCAACCTTTTTTTTTCTCTGCGATTGCATTATGGCTGTTATAACTTCTTTAAACAAATACATCCCCAAAGCAACAGTCCAAACACTTGCCAAAAAACCAGCATAAGGCCCTGGATTAAAAAAACTGCCAGTCATTTTAAATCCTGAATGATTGGAGGCATAATAACCCAATAATTGGAGATTGCCATAAATAGCCTGAATAATTCCGGAAACAACGACAGCTAATAGCAACCAAGGATAGTTTTTTGGGCCAATATTTCGTAAAAATACATACAAGAAACTCAGCCCTAATAATTCCATATAACGAATAGAAAATCCAAAATGAGTTTGAAATAAATAGCGATTCAGGGTGATATAAAGGAGTAGTGAGAATAGTGCAATATCTAATTTAGAAAAGAAAAAAGAAATTGTTTTTGTAAAAGAAATTATAAGAGTATATAATCCGAACAGGATCAAACTGCCATAAAGAAAATAAATAAATTTAGAGGTGATGGTTGGCAATACATATTCTTCTATATTTAGCTGGGGTATAACAACTAGAAGCAGGGCTGTAAAAACAACAAATAAAATTCTGGATACCTTCAATGGTGTTGTTATTATTTTTTTAATATTCATTTTTATACTATTCTTTTAAAAAGCGATTAAAAACGATGGCTACCACCAAATTTGTTTATTGTTTTCGTATGTAAAAATGCGTTCTTCTTTTCCTCCGCTATAGCATTTTAGCCAATAAATGGTGCCTGATGGAATACTTATATAGTTTAAAAAATCGGCCTTGGCTGTTTTTTTACCAGCCGATACCCAACTATTATCCCAATAAAACAATTCATATTCATAACTTGGAATGATATAGTTGGAATCATTCATAGGTGTAAAACGAATTTTTGATACTGGGACAGAAGTTCCGAAGTCAAAGCTTACCCCGCCTCCTACGAGGTAATTGCTGAAATCTCCATCAAAAGCATTCCCTTTCTGTCCTTCAAGAATTCCTTTTTTATAATTTACATCTTCCAGTTTTTTCAAATTACCCTGATTATTTTGAAAGCATTCTATTTCGGCAATTCGTAATTTACTGCCCTCTGGAGCAATCATTCTTATATAACGAAAGGATTCATTATTTTTAAAATCAAGTTGCTTCGTATTAAATGTTAAGTAATTAATGGTGTGTAAAATCTTAGCATCTTTATAATCGGGGCTATTAGTTCCTTCAATCCGACAGCCTTTTAAATCAGCACAGTGGTCGGCTGTATAGGAAAACAAAGGAAATTTTCGAATGAGCTTCATATTGATGCGTTTGTCCTTGTTACAAACCAATACTTTTTTTGTTCCTGAATTATCTATGATAAAAGGATTGTCATAAGGTGTTAGTGTCGATTTATATGTCATAGGTAGGTATAAAATATTTTTTCCTACATCTTTGAACACTGCTTTTCCAAACCAATTAAAAGATGAATAAGCGACAGGAGTCCAATCTGTTGTGTTAAAAGTTGCCAGATAGGCGATGCTCTTGTTTTCAAACAAACTTCTGTTGGTTTCAACATTGGCAACTTGTAGGTATTGCGCCGTGACATCAATCATATTCGGTTTGATTAAATCTCCAAAAAGTTCTTCCTTAGGCATTTTGGAAATTAAGTCATTCATCTGGAGTTGCGTGAACC
>JANMZB010000095.1:0-1570 GCA_031382725.1 Sphingobacteriaceae bacterium
TATGGTAGAACGCAAGTACGCAACTCTCTACGGTAAAGTACGTGCTATGTTAAACTGGGCACAAATCCCAATCTCCCTCCGTCAAAAATTATGGGCCCAATGCGCCCACCTAGCAACTCAACTTGAAAACATTATCAGCAAACATAACACACGAAGTTCCTCCGAGAAATTTTATGGTAAAAACCCACTCTGGACAAACAACTTAAGGATTTTTGGTGAAGTCGGCATAGTCCATGATCACAAAAAGATCAAAGGAAAGTTATCCGATCGAGGTTTCCCATGCATCTTTATAGGCTATGCTGCCAATCATGCAGCAAATGTTTATCAGTTCCTTACCATCGAAAAACACTCAATGATCATATCAAGACACATCACTTGGTTGAATATCAACTATGGAAAATATTTACATGAGTATACATCAACTAGAGTTAGAAGTGCATCCGACGATTTAGATAAATACGACTATTGCCGCATGGATGCAGATGGTGAACTACATGACTATTATGAGCAACTTGAAAAGGAATATGATTTTGATCACAACTTCTTAGAAGAGATAGACACAGTTGAACAAGTAGAACGTTTACAAGCAAACGAAGATGAAAATGAAGAAGAACAAGGACAAGAAGATAATGAAGAAGAAGGAGAGATCGAAGAGGAAGATGATGAAGATGATGAAAACATTCTGGAACCTATCCCTACGATATCCCGACGCATTTCAGGTGTACAACGTGAGATACACAACTTAACCACTTATTATAACCCGGACCCTGGAGAACATGCCGAGATGGCTATGTTAGCTCGAGCGTTTGATCCTACTGAGTACTCTTTCGTATCTACGATCCACGATGGTAGCCCGGATCCGAAAAATTACATCGAAGCCAAGAACAGCAAAGACTGGAATAAATGGTGGGAGGCAATGAGTACTGAATTTAAGAACATGGAAGACAAACAAGTTTGGAAGGTTATAAAGAAAACGGATGTCCCAACAGGAAGGAAATTAATCGGAAATCGTTGGGTATTCGCACAGAAGGATGATGGAAGATACAGAGCACGAACTGTAGCAAAAGGTTTTAGTCAAGTCCCAGGAAAGGATTTTCAAGAAAACCACGCACCAGTTGTCAATGATGCGACCTTCCATTTAGTCCTCGCACTGAAAGTAGTCTACCAACTAGAAGCTGGACAATTTGATATTGAAACGGCGTTCCTTTATGGAGAACTAGATGAAGAGATCTGGATGCAACTACCAGATGGATATAGTGACTACTATCTCAAGCATCATCACAAAAAGATTGATTCCGGTACATACTGTCTAAAGTTACAGAAAGCACTATATGGCCTTGTTCAAGCAGCTCGTCAATGGTGGAAAAAGTTTAAGGAAGTTATGAAGTCTATTGGTTACTTACCAAGCCCTGCAGACCCTTGCTTATTCATCAACACGACATCAAACAAGAAGTCCTTTGTGGTAATCTATGTAGATGATGGTGGGATATTTAGTACAAAATAAAACATTGATTTTCTGATTAAAGCTTTGAGCAAAGACTTCAAGGTTAAATATCTCGGTAAACTGGAG
>JANMZB010000099.1:0-3773 GCA_031382725.1 Sphingobacteriaceae bacterium
GGCATTTTTTTCACCATATTTGCTACTGATTTACACTTAAATATATGAAAATCAATAATATATGACAAATATTTATATCAAAAAGCCCTTTAAAAAGAGCTTTTTTGATATACAAAGAGGCTGCCTTTTTGAGACAACCTCAGTGCGTGGCGAGCAATTCTACCATTAATCTTTAAAAAAATATATTTACCACTAAACAGGCTACTTATCAACCCCCTCTCCTGTGTGAGAGGGATCAAGGGTGAGGCTTTCTTCCACCAAATAAACTTCTTTTTAAAATCACTCCTCAAAAATCCACATTAAGTACAATCCTCTTCCCGCATCCCGCAAACCCTAATTCTGCACCTTCCAACCTCATAAACCCAAGAAAGACATCCCTAAACACTTTTCGAATGTAACCGAAGCACGAGCGTCGGCCCGAACAAAAAGGCGGCCGAGCATCTTTTTGTTCTTGACTTTTATTTATGTGCATTCAATGTTTTTTAAAGGTATAAATGAGATCGCTGCGCTAAGTATGCCTACTTTTTTGTCAAGAAAAAAGTAGGGTGCCTCCGCGGCGTAGAGCGGACACAAAAATAAATTACCTCCCTTCAATCTCATCCACATCCCCCTCCACCAAATCCACTTCCTTCCTAAAATTACTCCTCACAAACCCACACCAACTACAATCCTCTTTCCCACACCCCGTAAACTCATGATTCTGTATCCTCGCAAACGTCTCCTTAATCTGCCCCTTCACCACTTTGATATGCTCCGCCTCAATAATCACTTTATGCTTCACATACTCCTCCTTCACCGGCTCAATAAAATCAAACTCCGTACTCACCACCTCCCAGTTTTTCCTGCGGTCGTTTTCCACTAAGATTTTGTAGAACACGGCCTGGCGCCAGTAATCACCACCAAGAGGGTCTTTCTCATTTGGAGCAGCGAATTTAGATTTCGCCCGTTCGTAATTGCCCGTTTTATAATCCACCACATTCACCTGCGAGCCGTGAAACTCTAACTTATCCAGCACCCCTTTAATCGGAATGGCATCAACCTCTACGTTCTTAATTGCGTATTCTGTAACCGTTATTTTCTCCCAAGACTCGAGGTATTTATTATAAAATTCCGGCAGAATCTTCTCCCCATACTCCATACGCCGCTTAAACTGCTCATCAGTAAAGGCCTCGCGATTCCGCTTCATGTACCACTCAAAATCCTTTAAGAACTGCGGCAGTCCGTGGAACTCATTTCCATTATCCTGCAAACTGCGGAACAACTTATTCAGCGCCCAGTGCACCGCCGAACCAAAAGTCATGGTTTCGTTCTTGCCGCTTGGCACCATAATCAGGTTCTGGAAATAGAATTTCAGCGGACAATCCAAATAATTATTCAAATGCGTTACGCTCAGCGAGTAGTTCTGCAACAGCTGGTTCACGTATTCCGTATCGATGAGGCCGATGGAAGGTTTATCATCCTCGGTAAACTGTAGCACAAAAAACTCCGTAAGCACCGCATCCGAAACCGGTTCCCGCTGAATGGTATGGTCCGTTTTCGAAAGAATTTCGCCGATAAATACCGTAGGTTCCAAATCCTTGCCCTTGGTATCCCGTTCGGGGAAGGAAATGGTTAAATGCTTTTTCGCACGGGTGATGGCCACATAAAACAAGCGGCGCAGTTCCTCTTCATTACTCGCCGAAGGCATGGACGAAAACACATTATCAGGCAACATATAACCACCGCTGAATTTCCTTTTCTTCTCCCACACATTCTTGTTGCTTCCGATGAGGTACACATGCTCAAACTCCAAACCTTTGGAGCCATGGCAAGTCAGGAAGTTAACCCCCTGCTGGTGGAAAATAGTTTGGTGCAGCTCCAGCGACAAATCATTCTCTTCCAGTAAATCAATCAGGCCGATAAAATCCCCAAGCTTCAAATCGGGCTTTTTGCGCGTCTCCTCCTTCAGGAAATTAAACAGCGACGAAATCACCTGCATCAGCCAGGTTTTATCCGGCGACTTCAGAATATAAGCCAATATCCCGCCCCGCACCATAATCTTCTCGAACAGGTTCTGTAGCGTCAGGTTATTCGCCTCCTTAATCCAGAACTCCAAATCGTCACTCAGGCGCTTAATCTGCTTATGGCTCTCGGTATCAAATAAAGTCAAACCCGTTTTAGCCGCAATTTGCTGAATCTTCAGGCGGATAGAAACCTTCTCTTTGTAATTACTACGTTGCGTCTCAGTTACCTCAACACAAATCTTAGCCGCATCAATCGGGGCGATGTCGTAAAAATCATAATGCATGATTTGAAACAACAGCGCATCTCCCGTAAAAGGTTCCGCATTTTCCTGAGCCAGGTAGCGAAGTAAATTCACTAGTTTTTGTCCAAAAGGCTCGGTTAAAATATTCACCTTCCTTTTGGTATTCACCGGGATGCCCTTTAAATGGAAATATCTGGCCAGCTCCTGCCCCGAACGATGCTCCTTGTAAATCACGGCAATCTCCTCCGGCGAAACACCATCGGCAATCAATCGCGCCACCTCATCCGTAATGGCCGCAAACTCATGGAACTGGCTCTGGTAAGCCTTAATCTCCGGCATCACCGAGCTCCCAATATGCAGCTCATTTTTAGCCTGCAAAAACTTGCTCAGTCCCGGCAAACTCACCCGCTCCGTATTATGCTCAATCAGCACCCGCGCCGTATCCAAAATATGCTGACTCGAACGGTAATTATCCGTCAGCATCACATGGTAAAGCGCATCCGCATAACGCGTGCTATAATCCGTAATATTCTGCACGTTGGCACCCTGAAAACGGAAAATCGACTGGTCATCATCACCCACCACAAAAATATTGGGGCTTTCCCAGTAGCTGATTAACAGGCTGATTAGCTCGTTCTGCGCACCGCTCGTATCCTGGTACTCGTCAACCAGAATATACTGGTAACGCTCCTGGTAGTTCAGCAGAAAATTCTCGTCCTTTTTAAAAGCATCGAGCACCCAAATAATCATGTCGTCATAATCATAGCGGCCCGCATCCTGCATCATCTTCTGGTAGCGCGGATACTCATGCACCGCCGCCTTCAGCAGAGTAAGTTTTTCGCAGAGCTCGGTATAAGCAGGCTTTAGCGAACCCGCCTCTTTATTCAGGTATTTTTTAACGTATTTATAAGCTTTATAGTAAACCGAATCCTGCTCGCAGCTGCCCACCAGCTCCTTAAACTCCTCAATCTTATCTTCAATGTACGCAGCGCTCCAGTCTTCCCGCTTCATAATCGAAAACAGTTCCTGCAGGCGACTAATCTCGAAATACACATCCCCGCGGAAACGCTTCAGCGGGTGGTCCTTCCCGAAGCTGTCTACCAGCCGGCGAAACAGGTCGATGCGCTCCAGGTCCGAAATCGGGTCCAGCTCCAGCTTGCCGAAATAGTCGAGGTTCTCCTGGATAATGTCGTTACAAAAAGCGTGGAAGGTATAAATATTCACCCGGTACGCCTCCGGACCAATAAACTCGAACAGCCGCTTCCGCATAGCCACCGCACCCGCATCAGTATACGTTAAGCACAAAATATTATGAGGCTGCGTATCCGTATCCAACAGTATTTTACCAATCCGAGCCGCCAGAATCTGCGTTTTACCCGTCCCCGGACCGGCAATTACCAGCACCGGACCATCAATCCGATTCACCGCCTTTAGCTGGTTCTCGTTTAATCGTGAAAGGGCCTTTTGAAAGTTCTCGTTGTATTTTGAGAGGATTTGCATAGAGGTATGAAGGTAGGGAAATGTAAGG
>JANMZB010000713.1:0-6762 GCA_031382725.1 Sphingobacteriaceae bacterium
ATAATCAATCGCTTCATAGAAACCGTGTTCACCTTCAAAACCTTCTTTAAATAAGAGTTGTAGATTTTGACAGGCTTTCACCGGCGAAACCATGAGTGCAAGCATCGATGCGTAGGGTGCAATTACTAGATCCTCTTCCAAACCGCGTTTCAAACCAAGTCCGGGAACACCGAATGCCCTATACTGGTAATTCAAATTGGCGTCGACTGTGTTATATCCCGACTCTGAAATACCCCATGGCACTCCTCTTTGAGCGGCATAATC
Source organism: Sphingobacteriaceae bacterium (assembly GCA_031382725.1). Taxonomy (GTDB): domain Bacteria; phylum Bacteroidota; class Bacteroidia; order Sphingobacteriales; family Sphingobacteriaceae; genus Paradesertivirga. The sequence continues at coordinate 265 of JANMZB010000713.1, forward strand.
AATCTGGCGTTTAACAGTAGCTTTATTGGTTTGATGCAGGAGCGTATTTTCGTACTGTGGCATCACAAGCTGCGGCATAAGGTATTCGAACATTGATCCACTCCACGACAGAAGTATAGGGTCTCCGCCCGAATTAGTCAATAATCGACCCAGCGCGAACCAGCTTTCCTGTGGTATTTTTCCCTGAGCTATCGCTACAAAAATCCCGAGACGGGCTTCAGAAGCCAATAGGTCATAAAAACTATCATCTTTTCTTTGATCATCAACATTATAGCCAATGCGCAACAAATGGGTAGACTGCTCGAACAAGAAATCATATTCTACATCACTTAACTCTTCGCATTGGTCAGATAATTGGCCTATTAAAATAATCTGCTCTATGGCATAATTACTTCCTGCTTCGAATGAAGTAACTATTTTATTTAACCTTTCGCTTTCTTCTTCATCAAGTTTGGTATTGCCATTAATTTGATTTTTAAACTCATGAGCAAGTGTAATTATCTCTACCATTGAAGGTATTGATTCGGGAATAGAATGATTTTTAAGAGAATGGAATTCTATCCATGGAACAAATTTCAACAGCGTTTCGAGAAAGGTTTTAACCTGTTGAGCAAGGCGAGCAGACCAATTATAAAGTTGCAGGTCTTCTCCATCGGCTAGTTTCAGCAAATCGTTACTGAGCCCAGCAAGCTTGTCAAGATTTTGTTTTGCAACAAACAATGAATTGCTTTCTTCCTTAATATCTTCGTTCAGCACATCAAGAATCTGATCAATCAATTGGTCATGCTGTGCCTTAGAAAGATTTTTAACAATTTTCGCGGTAGTGATTAATCCCTCGTATACTTTATTGCTAAATATTGGTTCATCCGTAAGGCCCAGAAGTCCTTGCCTCAACGTAAGTAAATGACCAATAAGGTTTCCACTATCAACCGTTGATACATAGCGAGGTTGCAGGGGCAATAAGGATAAGGTATCATACCAATTATAAAAATGTCCCTTGAAGCGTTCCAGTTCAAACATCGATTGCAACGTATTATTACACCGACTTATTAATTGCGGGCCTGTAATGTATCCAAAATCGTAAGCACCCAGATTGGCAAGCAAGGCAAGCCCCATATTGGTAGGTGATGTTCGATGGGCAATAACTGCAGCCGGGTGTTCCTGAAAATTATCTGGTGGCAACCAATTTTCTTCTTCACTAACAAAGAGTTCAAAAAACGACCATGTTTTACGTGCGGAAATATGGAGAAATGTGCTTTGCTCTTCTGAAAAGTCGGGCAATTCCTCTTTTTCTGGTTTACTTAGCTGCCAGGCTATTGCCGGAGCTAACAGCCAAAGAAAAAGTATTGGCGAAGCAACAATAAGTGCATCTGCCTTAAAATAAAGCAGCAAGGCGACACAAACCAATGCCACTAATGGAGTAATCCACATGGATAAATAAGCCGAAAATACATCTTTGCGGGCTTTCCGTGATACACTGGCTGATGGTGTCCATTGCAGCAGCTTTTTACCGCTTATAATCATTCGCCAGTTAGTGCGGATAATTGCGTCTAAATACACATAAGCTTCGTAGGGCAATACAGCTAAGCCAAATACGAAACGGATGAACAAATCCCGAACGGTGATACCTACTTCGGCAAGGTGAGCGTCGAGAGTTAGCTCTAGTGGCTTGTGTAATAATTGCCAGGCCGCAGCCAGGGTTACCGGCAATAAAACCATGAGTGTTACGGTCAAGGTCCAAAACCATGGATATGGTAAAACGGACCATCCGAGTACCAAAAGTAATGTTAGTGATATTGGAATCAGACTTCTTCGAAGATTATCGAAAATTTTCCAGCGTGATAGAGCCGACAATGGGTTTACTGTAAGTTTACCATTACTGCCTGTTACAAAAGGAAGCATCCAGGCACCAATTTGCCAGTCGCCCCTTATCCAACGATGATGTCGCTTAATATCTGTTGAATATTCCGCAGGACCTTCTTCATATAAAAGAACATCGCTTATTAAACCAGACCGGGTATAACAGCCTTCTAATAAATCGTGGCTTAGTATGCGGTTTTCCTGAAAAGCACCATGAACCGCCCTTTCAAATACATCAACGTCGTAAATTCCTTTTCCGATAAATGAACCCTGATCGAAAACATCCTGATATACATCGGATGTTACCCGTGTATAAGGGTCGATACCTGTAACATTTCCCTGCATCCGCAGATAGAGAGAAGTAGCAGTTTTTGGAAGACTTGAAGCAACTCTTGGCTGTAAAATTCCATAGCCATGTGTTACACGTTTTTTATCGCTATTGTAAACCGCCTGGTTGAGCGGATGAGCCATGGTTGCAATAAATTTCCACGCCGCATCCCGGGGCAGTTGTGTGTCTGAATCGAGGGTTATAACATATTTAACATTGCTAAGCAGAGTGGTATTGCCCAGAACTACCGAAAATTCGTTTGTACCGCGACCACGTAAAAAGGCATTTAGTGCCGAAAGTTTTCCTCGCTTACGTTCGTACCCCATCCACATTCCTTCCCTAGCATTCCAAATTCTGGGGCGGTGAAAAAGGAAAAAGGTATCTTTTTCCGCAGGATTATATTTTTGATTCAATGCCTTAATACCTCTGCTCACAGCTTCAATTAGGTCATTATCGCCGGGCAACGATTCACTAATTGCATCGGTAAAATCGGTTAGCAAACCATAATGCAAATGAGCCTCTCTGTTTGCCAAAAACCGTATTTCAAGACCTTCAATCAACTCATCAATATACTCACGGCTCGAAAGCATTGTGGGGATTACTACCAGACTCCGGTATTCAACCGGAATACCTTTTGAAAAATCCATTCTTGGCAGAAGGTATGGCCTTACCCAAATGGTAGAGAACCAATTCACTAAGGATACTGCCAGTTGCGTAAAACCCGAGAGAGACAGTGCTCCAACAATGAGTAATATTGGCCATTCCCTAATATTGTAAAGATTAGCAAGGTGTAATATCGTTGCAGCCCCCGATAAAGAAAGAATAGCAATCGCAGAGAAATACAGGAAGACCGGCATTTTCCTGGCAAAGCGATTCAGTGATTTTCGAATAGTATACCGCATACCGGCTGTACGTTCCGCTTCTGCAAGTCCCTTATCGATTAAATAGTATCCAAGATGTTTTTTTCTTGCTGTTAAATCGCTTTCGTCTTCATGTTTGCTTGTTAAAGCAAGTACTTTTTTTGCTACCTCTGTTTCTGAGAAGGGAGATGCTTTTGAAATAGATTCAACCACATGGCGGTACCTGTCGCGCGTAGCAAAATCCATTAGCGGATAAACGCCTGTCGGGTCCATTCGCAATACCTGTTCAACGCTGCTTAGGGTTTCAACAAACTCTCGCCAATCTGTAGCTCCAATAAAACGAAGAGTACCGATACTGTTCCGCACGGATACCTGGTCAATAGCTTGTTTCTGTGTTTCCTGGAGAATCAGGTCGCCACTGTTGAGGCCTAATCCCGCCAATTGTTGCTCCATCCAGCTAAGCGGCAGGGCAAGTGCCGGACCCTTCCCATGTAAGGCCCTGTTAAATCCCGCTACAAAGGAGGAATTGAGCACCGGTTTTGAACGTGCCATATCGGCAATATTCAGAATCAGGTTTCCAGGTTCATCTTTAACGGTACTGAGCATGGTTTCTGCCCAATAATCAGCCAGCCCCTGGTCTATCATATCAAGAGCTATCATCCCGGAAACACGGCGAAGATTTTCGATGATGGCCAAACGTACCATGATGGGTATGGCCCATAATTCGCCTAGGGTTAAAATAGAGTGTGTTTGGTACGCGGCTATAAAGCTGCTTAGACTTTTTACATCTACGCGACCATCACTGTGCGAAATTATTTCCAGCACAATATCATAAACGCGGGGCATACCGGTGGTAAGATATGGCAATCCCTGGCTATAGCCTTTTGGCAAATGTTTCCGGGCTATAACCACCTGCTCTTCTATCAGATAAAAATTATCAAGCAGCCATTCTGCACCCGGGGTAATATCTTTTCCTTGCCGTATACCTTCCACAAGCAGATTACGAACGTCGAGCAGGAATTTCTCATTCAGTTCGAGTCTTTTCAAAAGCCTATCGGAGCTTTGTCTTTTTTGCAGTTTATGGGAGCGGGCAACTGCCTTAGCATGGTCATCCATTTGACCCGAACTAAAGAGTTCTGAGCGGAAGGGCTGATCATTCTCAGAGTCAGGTACTGCTACATCTCCAAGAAAAGATGTACGTAAACCTGATAAATTATCAAAAATAGTACTGGTTATAACCTTCATTTTTAATTGATATTCGCCGTGCGATTTATTTGAAGAGGTTTTAATCGCCTGATTACATCTGATTATTTCAGATGAGAATCATAAAACATTATTGATAAAAAATCCTAATCATTTCAGGTACAACCTGTATGAGGTAGCTTTTAAAGGTAGTTATTATTAAATGGCTATTTACCATTAATATGGTTTTACTTGCTAAGAAATCGTATTGATAATTACAGCAAAAGAGATAAAGCCCCCCTGCAAATAGGAATGTATCTCACTATGTATGTAACCCAAGAACACCTCTAAATTTAATTGTCAGGTGTGGAACTGCACAGCTTTAGCGAAGGAGGGGGTGGGCTAGACGCTTTGCACCGATTACTGGATTACTGATCACCAATTCCTGACACTGATTACCAGCCACTCCCAACCCAATGACACCCTTTAAAATAACGGATATAAAATACCGTATTTAACGGATTGCTATCACGTGAAAAAATCTTAACTTTGAGTTTCAATTTTACCTTGGATGCAATAGCTTGAACTTCAAGCGAGTAATTGGGATAAGTGAGTGCGAGCTAAACGCATACCGAACTGAGAATTTTCACGATTTAACTTAGAGGAAAGTATGTTTAGTAACACCGCTTTAGACGTTTTTATCGGCTTAATTTTCGTCATCCTGCTTTATAGCCTTCTGGCGACTATAGTTCAGGAATTGATAGCAGTCAGGTTCGCATTCCGGTCCAAGATCTTAGAAAGAGCAGTCCTCCGGATGCTGGAAGATGGGAAAACTACCTCGTCTTCCAATTTACGCGACAGAGCGGAAGGCTTTCTTTTCCTTTTTCTTAAACCCAACCAGCTAAAAGGTAAATCCATAGCTCCCTGGTTTTATGCCCATCCCCTGATCAAGTACTTTGGCGAAAATAATTACTACAGCAAGCCAGCCTACTTATCGTCAGAAAATTTCTCTAAAATAGTGCTCGACCTGTTAAAAGGTACAGACAGCGCAGAGGGCACTGAATTACAGCGTCTGAATCATTCCATAACCAATGGAACCATCTTCAAGCTGCCGGTAAATCTGCATTCCGATCCTGAGAATCCTGCCATAGCCGCTATCCTTAAACAGGATCCGAACCAGAATCATCCCTCGACGGTGAAGATCAACCAGGATACTACCTTATTTCTCCAAACCTTATGGCAGGATGCCGGAGCTGATCCCGAGAAATTGAAGCTAAAGCTCGAGCAGTGGTATGATGATACCATGGAAAGGGCGTCCGGCTGGTATAAGCGCTATACGCAAACCGTTCTTCTGATCATAGGATTTGCCATTGCAATAATATTTAACGTTGATACGATCGCTATCCACCGGATCCTGTCGAAGGACAAGGTAGCCCGCGAACAACTAGTTAAAATGGCTGTCAATACGATGGGCAAAAATGAGGCTATTGTAAATAACAGGCCAGCCAATGATTCCCTTTTAACCAAAACCTATGAGTTAGTTTTAAAAGACGCAAACGAAGCTACCCAGATCCTGGGACTCGGGAAGCCCTGGAAAGATAGCTGCGAGGTTTGCAGTGAAGTGTATATTCTTGAACATGCGATGTTTACGCGTGATTTCTCTAAAAAAGATAGTTCTGCTAAAACCCGGCTGGGCAAACTTGAGCAATGGAAGCAGCAATCTGCAACCCTTAAAAACCGGCTTGATACCTTATTGGTTCAGAGCATAGGGCTTACAGACACTGCCGGGGTAAAGCGGATCGCTGTGCAGACAAGACAGCTGAGGGCAGCAAAGCAATTAGCCGATAGCAGCTTCAATTCCGATAAATACCAGGTTCTTACAGATTCAGTAAAACAAATGGCTGTGTTGGCCAAGCGCTGTCCGGTGATACTTAAAGAAACGGAAACCTGGTTTAAGTATAGCCCCAATCAGACAGGTGGCTTTGAAACATTCTTCGGCTGGATCCTGACCGGTTTAGCGATATCACTTGGCGCACCTTTCTGGTTCGACCTGCTCAATAAGCTTGTGAAGCTAAGGGGAGCAGGAACTAAAATATCTATGACAGATACCGGTGATGCCGGTACAGCAAAGAACACAAATACTACGTCTGCCACAGCCGCGCCAGTAACCGTAACTATTAATCCTAACCCGGGAGAGGAGGCCGTAGGTTAATCATGAACAAGCTGATCGTAAACGTAAATAAGCTGAACCAACGGACCTCGGTGCCG
>JANMZB010000109.1:0-7200 GCA_031382725.1 Sphingobacteriaceae bacterium
GGTGATGGAACATGGAACGGCACTACTGAAGCATTCATCATCAATGCCATTAACTGCGTTCTGGAGCATGATGCATTTCTGCCCATCAGAGAAGTGATCAGATGGGGGAACATGTTTCTCATACAGACGGACTTGGTTCTGCCAGTTGATGATGAATGCTTCAGTAGTGCCGTTCCATGTTCCATCACCAAGTTTGGACGAGGTGATGTAAGACAGGATGACAGAAGAGTTCATCTTAGCTTTGGTAGATTTGAGATGGTAGCTCTTGATCTTCTGATATGCTTTTTGAGCATCAAAGTCATGTTCATGTTCTCGAATGATGGCTTTACCGCGGTCTGTTAGCACTTTGCTTTCAAGGACAGCATAAATGAACTTCTTCTTCTCAGTGAACAAAGCAACGTCGTCAGATGTAGTGGGGACATATGCTTCATTAAGGACATCCGAAACATCTTGTGCTACTGCCTGGGTATTGAACGACCTGTGCCAGACATCATGAAACTTATCATCTTTCAATGTTGGGAAGAGAGATGGATCTTTCTTGATGGCGCGGCGGAACATAGCCACTGGTGAATACATGGAAGTGGAAGTGTTGGATGAAGTTGATGTTGTTGAGGCGGCTGGGACAGTTGTCGATGTGGTTGAATCAGGACGGTTGACAATGGCCCTATATGCTGAGCTGATGCGGAAGTTATCAAAGCTAGACTGGGTGATAACTTTGTAATCAGAAACACCGCCGTCAGAATCTAAATAGATTTGGTATGCGAGGAAGCATCTTAACAACATCTTGTCACCTTTCTTAACAGGGCATGATTTTCCTGGTTCAGCCGGATCCTCATAATGGAGACTATCAATAACATCATTAGGGATGGTAATCAAATCAAAGATGTTGGTTATACCTTCTGATATGAGAGATGATTTCAATGGTGATTTGTCATCTCTATCAAGGACAGTGTTGAAGACATAGTTGAATGCCTCTTTCCCTTCAGCACGGGTCATGGACACCATGGTGGACGATGGAGACGATGGAGACGACGGAGACGATGGATGATGGTTGGTTGAGGAATGGAGGAATGGAGGATGGATGGAGGGAAGCTTAAAGGAAAAATGATGTCGTAAGTGTCACTATCACTCCAATTTTTGTTTCAGGATAGGAATTCCTGTTTGCTTTTCCATGAAGGGGAAAGTCCACCCCTATAGAACCACCAATGTCAAAGGTAATCACCGGATTACTTATCAACACAGTTCGTCTCTGTTTGATACCAGTGTCACGGAGGATGAAAGGAATGACAAACCTTTGCCGGTGTTATTCAGTGTGGCGAACCGACTAGATCAAGAAAGGCTGCTTTGTCACGCTCAAGGCGGAAAGTCGAGACCTTTCAGATGTGAGGATTAATGAAGAGGTGATGCGTTAATGCTCAGCCCGGACTTGTATAACAAAATCCGGTGTATCGAGTCGTGCAGGCCAACCCCCTCGCACCTTCACTATTAAATAGTCAGGCAATGCGAGGTAATCACAATAACAACAGCTTGGCTATTATTGGACTGGGAAGGATCAGACAAGAACAGCTTTGCCAACTTAGTTAAATCAACTGTTGTACACTGCAGAGGTGTCAAACCAGAAGATAGAACAACAACACAATCAATAACGACAATGATCAGCACTGAGACACCGAGGTAGTCAACAACAACAAGAGCAAGACTTGTTAATCTGTCAAATTGCACGAAAGGACAATGGCAATTTGGTTGTTGATGCAACGACAGGTTGCTGTCAACGATCCACAGATACAACAAGAGAACGAGTATCGATGTGGACTTAGAAAGAATAGAATGTTATTTCAATAACAACTGAGGAATCACAACCACTTGACAATCTAACTGACCGAATCGTCTGGTGACAATGGCGACAGGTATTGTGAGAGGTGGAAAGAATCAAAGGGGATCCTATTGTGATTGATAAAAACAGAAGGTGTTTGTAACTCGGTTGGTTTAATATTGTGAGCTCTTAAACTGATTAATAATGATTAGTAAATGATCTGGAAATGGATCTCTGGCGAGTTGGAGATGGCTCTGTAAGCCGGCATAGTCTTGGGAACGAAGCAAGGTGGGCTCTGCAAGCCGGAATAGTCTTGGGAAGTGTAACGCCTTGCGTGCGCCAGAGTTAAGTTGTGTAGACACAAGTGCACGAGTACTGAGATGTGCATGCTCGCGCCATAACGTTCATGGGATTGGAGCACGTGTGCCAGGGATAGACTGGTACACATCTACAGGATAAGAGTGAGATTACATATAGAAATATTGGCGCACCTGTGCGCATGGTACTTGTCAGTGGACCTATACCATTTGTTAATACCAGAACAAACGTAGAAACTTAATACTCCCCATTTGTTCGAAGTATTATTAGTTGTCGATGTTTCCAGTATCGCCTTTCCAGAACAATAAGGCTTTGAGTTGAGACCAAATCTGTGCATATCCCCAATGCTTACTGAGGATATCAGCAGGATTAATCTCACCAGGAATGTGGTAGAATCCAACCATTCCGGATGCGACGGCTTCTCTGACCCTATGGAATGATAGCATTGTATGACGTTTGTGTAACTTGGCGTGAACGGTCATAGAGCTATCAACCACTGACTTGTTGTCTCCAAACATATAACTTTTACTACGAATGGGGACGCCAAGGTATCGGAGGGTATTTCGCAAGTCTATGATCTGTTCCACACAAACTCGTGCAGCAACAAACTCAGATCCATAGGTGGCTGTTTCCACAGTAGCCTGCTTCTTGGAATACCAATCCAAAGGGGTCTTGTTTACCATATGGAGAATTCCAGTCACAGAACGTCCTGTCACTATGTCATGCATTAGGTTGGCATCGACATAGTGGGTAAGTGTGACGTAGTTACCAAGGGGTTCAGGGGCATTATGAGGAATGATCTCTTTGATCTCCCCATAGACGGATCGAGCCCAGTCATGTTCCAGGTCTGGAACATCTGAGTAGTCTGGCTCATCGGTGCGGATTCGGATCCCGGCATGGCGCATTTTTGCTAGGTATCCATAGATCCGCTTTAACCGATCTAAATGTCCCTTACGCGGTGCAACCCTGAAGCCGGACATAGTCATCACAGGTGTGATGATGTCGAAACGTCCGATAGTGACCATCCACTGAAGAGCACCAATCATGGATTGATACATCTGGATACCTTTAGCATCCAAGAGCTCGGAAGTATCAATCTCCGGATGGTCTCCCTTTTCCAAAGGTGAAGTCACATTTTGTTTGGGAAGTTCACCAAACATCCTCTCATAGTTCTTCATCACCTTTTCAATGTACTTGGTGGACGAGAGGCATAATGTGTTGTCTTCATCACGGGAGAAGTCCATTCCTAAATGGAAACTAATTGGTCCAGTTCCTTTAGTCTTGAACTTATGTTTGTTCTCCAGGATGTCAACAAACTCTCTGGGATTCTTCATGGCAATGGCCAAGTCATCAACATATACGGCAACATACTCGTACGTGTCGTTGAGCTTACGCATCCAGATATCAGGTTCTGACTTGCATGGAAAGAAACCAAGTTCCATAATACAGTCAGCAAACCGATCATGCCATCTTGCACCACTACTGCGTAGACCATACAGAGCTTTACTGATGATGAGGACATGTCCTTCAAGCTCTTTGAATTCAGGACCAGCAATGATGTAAACCTTTTCTGATGTAAAGGCTTCAAGATATGCATTACCAATGTCTGTAGCCCATAATTCCAGCTTGTTCAATTCTGCTAGAAAGAGGACCAGACGAAATCCACGGAGACTAACGACTCCAGAGTAGACAGATTCCAATGGTACTTCGGTAAGGTGTCCATCTGCAACCAGTCGTGCCTTGTGCCTTCCATCATGTTTGACATCGAAGACAAAATGGACCCTAATTCGTTTGAAACCATTTGGGATCTGTGCCTTGGTGTGGTGACCTACATCTTTGAATGTTTCATATTCATTGATTTGCTGGAGCTCAAGTTCAATGGCATCTTGCCATTTCGTATTACCATTTCTCTCGTCAAAACGTACACCTTGTTCGTAAGTTCGTGGGATTTCGAAGCCGTTCTTGAACTTAGGTGCATTGTTAAAAGACTTGAGTTTTGCCTGGTTCACCATTCGGGTGAACTTCTTCTGACGCTTGGCAATACTCTTGAACTGTTTCCAACCTGGCAAATCTAATAATCCATTGTCTTTACCATAGATTGCACATGTCACTGGATCATCTTTGGCAATGACTTGGAGTGGCTCATTGGTGGTCTCCCCATTCTCCCATTCAATTGTGAGATTGAATATTGACCCATTATAATCCGGATGGTTTGATGTGAGTGGACCTTGATGTGAGACAATGCGTTTGAATTTCCAAACAATGTCATTGTCTTTATCCTTAGCCAAGTAATCAAGTAATTGGTTGTACGTAATTACTTCCTCACGAGTATCATCATCCAGACTTAGGAGGACTTTGATCCGGTGTTTGTCGCTTTCTAATTGAGAGGTGTGGTCGTCAATTAGTTTGACCACGCGAGCACGGAATTGTTGACCATCATCTTGCTTATCCATTAGGAAAGTATGCCCAATGAGTTCGTCGGTGTTGATGATGGGTGTTACCATAGTTTCCTGAGTGTTGGGTTGCTTGGAATCTTGGAGCATGTCATCATGACGGGAATGGATGACCGGAACGATGGCATCTTCACTCTCCCCACCAAGCGACTCAGCACGAAGGTTAGGGTCCGAAGGATCCGCAGGGCGAATTAAGGAACGGTTAATAACCTTCATGGTGGATGGGTTGAAGACCTTGTAGGTAAGGGCATGACCACAATGATCAGAGATACCAACGATGTGTCCAGCATCTTCGACAGAAGCAGAAGGGAAGTGACTATCGACCTTTTTGTAGTAAACCTTCTGCCAGAAGTGAAAACGGAGAAGAACACTGATATCCGGAGTATCACCATTTAAACGTTGCAAGGGGATGCCAGTAATGTTGTCGTTATAGGTGTGATTAAGCAGATAACACACATATTGGAGACATAAAAGCCAAGTATGGCTGGGTGCACCAGAGCGGTCAAGGATCCGGTTAGCAGCACGTTTAATGGTTTGGTACCGACGTTCAGCAGCGTTCTGATGTTGCTGATAGGGTTCACTCTGCCAGCTGGGGATGCAGAGGGTACGAAGGATATCTTGGACCTTATTGCCAATAATCACCTGGGCACTATCACTGATGAGTTGATGAGGAGCGCCACGGTGGGTGATATTGTCTTCCAAAGTGTTGATGAATTGTTTGTCGGATTTGATCCCATAGACGTCGGTCACCTGGGTATCGGTGCCAACAAAGAGAACAGCAGCAAGAGACCCATCATCAATGGCAGGGACATCTGCATAGACAATATCACAAGCAACAGGTTCATTGCGGCGAGTAACATTGAGGGCAGGATGGGGGGATTTGAAGGTACGCTTCAAAGTTGTTCCTGTAGGTAACCGTGCATATTGAGTGGTATGCATGAAGGTCTTCTTGATGAGGTCAGGTGACAACCAGCCAAAGAGAGGGCGCAATTGAGCAAATTCAGGGTCCTTCTTGTGGATGGTGTGCGCTAAACAATCAACATCAGGGGCATTGGTAGATTGATGAGCAATGAAGACGCATTGGTCAATGCAATCATCAAAAGTGGTACCATCGTGACGGGCAAAATACGAATGATGATTGACGAGGACACGTTGACGGTATTGACCAAATTCATCATATCGTGATTGATAGAGGGTACCAGCGGTAGAACCAGCCTCATCTCCCCATTCGGATACGTCATGGTATTCGTGATCAAGGACGGTAGGGTCCCATTCCATTTCGGAAGTAAGGAAGACATGAGGAAGGGTTTCATACTCATGGTCGGTGTGTGGTCGGATATCAAGGCGAGTAAGGCCATCCTTGATAATTAGAGGGATAATGTAACCATCTAATGTGACAATACGTTGAAGACCACCAGGAACACGAATGGATTTATCATTGACATCATTCTTATGCCATTCCAATTGACTGGGGGAATGGATAGATGCACCTTTACCCAATAAGGCATATTGATGCATGATTGCAATGACGGGACCATGTTGTGTATGAACAACGCCACCAACAGTGCCAATACCAATATTGTTGACGTGATGATTATCAATACCCTTGATATCGACTGTACGATTAGTACGGAAGAGAAGGCGGACATCATCACCAGCAACACCACCGTTAGCACCACGATCAATGAGGGACATGCTATGAGCAATGGTCGCCTCATGTTTGGAAACAGAATACTCAAGTCGGGTACTATTGACATGGCGGGTGGAGGACTTGGACATGACACGACGAATATCACCTGGGGGGGCAGATGCATTGTGGTGGGATTTAGCGGCATTAATGAGACGAATGTCATTTGCGTTGTCCGGGGTATCCAGTTCATCAGGAATACCATTAGGTTCAGGAGCATCATCTGTTGGAGCAACATCATGCATGTTGGCAAGAAGGAAGTCATAAGCAGACATCTCATGAAGGTTGACCTGAGTAGTAAAAGGAGGCTTTCTAGGTTGACCATATGGTGGTTTACCAAAGGGGGGTCGGGTAGAGGAGAAACCAGGTCGACGTTGATCAGGCTTGGTGTATCCTAAGATGATAGACTTAGCATTATCGTCAAGACGATCCCAAGTAGTTTTACTAGCTTCATCAAGACCAAACCATTTATCAGATGGCATCCTAACTTTGTTGTTGTTAGGTTTGGTCATACCAGGTCGTGGACGGAAGTTTGTAGCATAGGCTTGGATAGAACTAACAGGACAGTCAATGTCAAACGTGGTGTCATGAGCATTGAATGTCTCAGCGTCATGGGTGACATAATCATCTTGGATGTCATGGAAGAGGACATGGCGTTTTGCTTGCTTGGGTTTGAACTGATCGTCATAAGCAGATGCAGCAGAAAGTAATAACGTGGTATACTCATCGTATGACAATGTAGAGTCTAATGTAGCACCCATATGGTCAGCGGTATTTTTAACCTGACGAAGTTCATCAATGCCATTAACTGCGTTCTGGAGCATGATGCATTTCTGCCCATCAGAGAAGTGATCAGATGGGGGAACATGGTTCTCATAAAGACGGACTTGATTCTGCCAATTGATGATAAATGCCTCAGTTGTACCATT
>JANMZB010000115.1:0-1390 GCA_031382725.1 Sphingobacteriaceae bacterium
ACGAATAGCAGGATGCCTGAGACGGAACGTCGGGTCACTACGTCATGGGCGTGGTCGGCATCGACGTAACAGACAGTAGACGCCAGCTGACCGAGGGGGTTGGGGGCGTCGGATGGGATTTCTTCGGTGGCGTCAGGATAAAATTCGGTCCAATCATGTTTTGTTGTCGGGAGCACCTGGGACGGATGTGGTTGAGGGTCGATGAGGATTTGGAACTTGGGATGGGATTTAAGGTAACCGAACACGCGTTGTATAGCCGTGAGGTGGCCCTCTCGTGGTGCCATTCCGTACCGTGCTAAAGTGTTGGTGGCGTAGCTGATGTCAAAACGACCGAGTGTAATGACCCAATTGGCCGATCCGATGAGGCCCCGGTACAAGGATGCTTGGCGGGGTTCGAGGAAGGGAGTTTCATCGGACTCTGGGTGGTAACTAGCATCCATGGGTATCTTGCGTGTGGCGAACGTGGTCTCGAGGGTCTGCTCGAACTTCGTGACTACTTGGGTGACGTACGTTTCGGCGGACAATGATGTGTATATATTGTCCTTGTGCCAGACGCTGTCGAGTTCGTACACATCTCCCCCAAGGTAATAGCGCGGAGTGCCAATACCTTTGAGGACGTAATCATCTTTCAGTGCTTCGATGACGGCGAGGGGATCCTTTGAAAAGCTTAAGACGTCATCGACATATGTGGCGAGGTATTCATAGTGGTCGCCGACGAGCTTCATCCATAAATCGGGGTCTGCTTTGGAAGGGAGGTAGCCCATGGCGCGAAGTTTGGTAGAGAGGTGTTCATGGAACCGGGCACTGCTGCTACGGAGGCCATACAAGCCGCCTTGGATAATGAGTGGCATGTGGCTGTGGTCACCAAATTCCTTGCCGGCAAGGACATAGACTTTTTCGCGAGTTTTGCCGTAAAGGAAGGCGTTACCAATATCCGCGGCACAGACTTTGAGGTGGTTCATGGCAGCAATCATGAAACCGAGTCGGACGGACATGAGGTCGACAACGCCCGAGTAAATATCTTCCTTGGGGGGTTCGGCATGATTTCCGCCGGCAACAAGTCGGGCTTTCTTGCGTAAATCGAATTTGACATCGAAAACGAGGTGGTATGGGATACGCTGATACCCGGATAAGCGTTCGCCATGGTGGAGAGGGCGGAAAGTATGGTACTCGCGTAATTGGTGGAGTTCTTTATCGATGGCACATTGCCAGCTATCGTCGTAAGGAAGGCCGTTTTCTTTGTCGAGGAGGAGAGCGTGGGTTACGCTGCGGGGCACCTCTTCACCGAACTTGTATTTGGGTGCTTTGGGGTCAGTGTTGGCTTTGTAAACGTGAGCGAGGCGGGCATGGGAGGCTGTTTGGTCAGCGATCCATGTGAAGTCCTGGACGT
>JANMZB010000142.1:0-1238 GCA_031382725.1 Sphingobacteriaceae bacterium
TTAGCAATGTGTTCTAAGAAACCTTCGAGCCCACCAGGAAAGTTAGTATGCCACAGTGTGTCCGCTTGTCGTTGATAAACTTGAATCTTGGTGTCAAGGCAGTCCCCGTGATCGAAAGTACCCAAGAATTTGAGCCACACCGCTAGTCCGTCTGGTGAATCGCATAATTATAAGAAGTAACGGGCTCCTGGGCGGCAATCACGGCATGCGGTTCGGAGCGCACCGTAGAACACACTCTGGTCATGTGCAAATTGTTTGCCACAAATGTTCGGTAAGGCGTAAGCGCGGGCGGTGGGCCAGCCCCCCTTGGCATAAGATCGTTGAAATCGTGGACTCAGGGTGTATGATAGGCCGGATTGATATAACCATCCCTCGATATTGAACTTGAATTGTTGCCATTTTAACGTGTCTCCGTTCCAGGTGACTCGGACATTGAGTGCTTGCCTTGGGAGGATGCGTGTGTGGTCCGAGAAGGATTCATGGTCAATTTCGTTACGGGGAATATAACGACGCAAATCTTCTGTGGCCCCATAGTCATCGATGTGGCGATGGTGCGAAACAGAGGATTTTGTGGCGAAGGGATTCCGGTGTGTCGAGGGTTTAGAGGAATGCGATCGTGCGTTAGAACTAGACCTTGATGATCGGGACGCGATCGAAATGCCGTCTTCATGAATGTCCGTGGATCGAGTATTGCGTTGGGCTGGTGGTCCGTATCCTGGGCATTCATCGGATGGTGTATGGAATGTCGGCATATGTATCTTGGGTTGTGAGCTATGTGGTGGATTACCAAGGATAGGTGTGATAACGCTGATAGTAGTCGGGGGTGTGGTACGTGGAGCAATTGCATGCTCGGTGTTCGTTGGGCGAGTTTTGATGGTACTGCCCTGGGTGGAGACGAATGTAACCGATTGTTCGGATGGTGTTGTTGAGGGACATCGGCTAAGGGAGGTACTGTGGGCATCGAGTGTCCGATCGAGTTGGAAACGTAACATGGGTCCTTGCATCTTACTTAAGTAAGGAAATACACCACTGTAGACAACGGGGTTAAACTGGATAGCCAATAGGTAGGTGTAGTCCATGTGGGGGATGAACTTCCCAGTATCTGGTTCAGTGGGGATGCCGAGGTCATGAATGAGGTATGATCGAAGGAGTTTGATACGGATGATCATGTCGCGGACGTATTCCGTGTCTCATTCTGTATGAAGGAGTAAGGTTGGGTACCATCCGATGGATGGTTC
>JANMZB010000156.1:0-1179 GCA_031382725.1 Sphingobacteriaceae bacterium
ACGCAGTTATTAAAGAAATATTCAATAGTGGAAGGCATATTTTCTTCGGTGATGATTGTATTAACAAAGTCACCAAAGAAAGTACATTTTGCAATGTTTCAAGCATACTTCTTGACAAGTATAAATGGGATTCATGGGATAGAGACTCCAAATTTGTGAACGAAAAACTTGAAGATCCACCCATACCAGAAGATGTACAAATATCATCTGAATATATTGAAAGTAGATGGAGTTTCGATGGTTCTGTAATTCGAGGTGGAGACGAGATAGTCGAAAAAATGATCAATTTTAATAGTAATGAAAAACTCATTGAAATTTATGATCAAGGTCAAGGAAAGAGTGATGATGCCAATTGTGGTTACATCATTATGTCAATACTTTTGCTTGGAACACCTTCACAAAGCTATTTATTTCGGATGTTTTTTGCATACGTTTACAAATGTATGTCGTATCTACGAATTGATCATTGGTTTTTCAGTTACGAGAAGGTCACCCTTCACCATCCTGAATATCTGAGTCTATTTATTTATGGATTTAGTGAACAAGCTGACCGAGTATATCAATTCATTGATTTTAAAACAAAACTGATGCAATATTATCATTTACCTATCCTGAAAGAAAATGAGTTTAACTCTTTTACTTCAAATATGCAACAACATGACATCAAAAGAATATACAATGCTGTATCGTTGTGTTACCTTAGTACACAATTTTTCTGCGACATGGGCGATTTTAGCATAATATCAAGTTTATTTCAATGTGATTTTGTGACAACTGTTACGACCTTAAAAGATGAGACTTATGACGAGAACCTCCGGCGTACATGGAATTTAACATTTAATAATTCCCCATCAGTTTTAGAGTTTATGTATCCATCCGACATTGAGAAGTCTGAAAAAACCAAAACCAAAAAACCAAAGCCGGTATTTCTCATTGCTCAAGTACATTGCACTCATTTCGTGATTCTTCGGACATTGCAAAAAGTTAACTTACAAGCAGGAACCAAGAAACAATTGTTCTCATCTAATGAAAAAACCAGCATCGATAGAATCGGCCATGACAATGTTCCGACCAAACTAACTAGTGATACACTCGCAGAAATGAATAATACCCAAATGACCCCCGTTACCAAAAAACGAAATGATGCAATGCTACAAAAAATGACTCCTGAAGAACTTA
>JANMZB010000163.1:0-1726 GCA_031382725.1 Sphingobacteriaceae bacterium
CCTGTTTTGTAATTCTTAAGGTGTGCCAAACGCCCAGTAGCAGTATTGCATTTCTTAACTGCCGTTTTTATGTCCCTATTTTCATTTGGACATAGCTTTTGAACCACTGGACCGTTTGCTCCCAAATTTTCAGCGTTTACAGATTGAATACCATTTGTCTTGTCAGCCGCACCAGACGGGCTAACTCGACTTGTACTTGTCACTCCCCTTAGTCCGGAAGGTGATGTGTCTTTTGTGTGCTGGATGATTTGGGTGATAGGTAAATTAGGATTAATATCCTTGATGGTTTGCCTTTCCAAAATAGCATAGGTTGGATGAGTGGCCAGAACTTGGCCCAACTGAGAAACTTAGTTAGGATGTCGCTTGGGTTGAGTTTACCATCAATGTGGATAAAGTAAAGAATGTTGGCAGAAATTGCTTCACGAACGCGGTGGTATGACAATGCGTTGTGCCGTTTGTTGAGGTCAGAATGTGGAATGGTGGATGAAGTAATAACACTTTGGTTGTCTCCAAACATCCAAGCAGGACCATCAATTGGGATACCCATCATACGTAGCGTGTATCGAAGATCCATAATCTGTTCAGTTGCTTGACGAGCAACCATAAACTCAGAACCATAGGTAGCAGTTTCAACCACGTTTTGTTTCTTACAGAACCACTGCACAGGAGTCTGATTCACTAGGTGAATGATACCAGACATGGAGCGTCCAGTGACAAGGCAGTGCATGAGATTGGCATCTTCGTAAGTAGTAGTACGAAAGGGTTTACCACGAGGCGTTGGCATGTTTTCCGGAAGCTCCTCTTCATTGGGACCATAAACCGAATTAATCCAGCTGTAGGAAACTGGGATACCACGGGACTCGTGATCTGGGATACCTGTCCTGAAACGAATAGCACCGTCAGGTTGGCGTTTAAGATATCCATACATACGTTGCAGGCGTTCCAAATGACCTTGGCGTGGTGCAACACGAAAGCCTGACATGGTAGTAACTCCGACCAAAATATCGAAGCGTCCAAGCGTAACTGCCCACTGAAGTGCACCAATGAGGGACTGATAGAGTCTGATACCATCTTGATCAAGTTCAGCAGTGAGGTCGAGCTCTGGATGGTCTCCTTCTTCCATTGGCGATGAATACTCTTTGGGAAGCATCCCAAAAAGTTGAGAGTAGTTGGATAGCATCTTCTTGATGTAGGCTTGGGCTCCCCATGCTAGGGTGCCGTCGTCATCTCTGTCAAAGTTTCCTCCAAGATGATAGGAGGGCTCCCCAACTCCAGCAAGATTGTAACCATATGTCTCCTTGAGAGCATCAAACAATTGCTGAGGGTTGGTGGACATGTGCATGATGTCGTCAACGTAGACGCAAACATACTCATAGTGGGTAAGGCAATCCTTGATCCATACGTCATTGTCAGCAAGGCAAGGTTTGAATTTCAGGTCTCGTAACGTGTCCGAGAATCGTTGATGCCAGCTTGCTCCTGATGTACGTAATCCATATAGTGCTCTCTCGATGACGAATGTGTGTCCTTCAAGTATACAAAACTCAGGACCAGCAGTGAAAACCCATCTCTTTGGTATAAGCTTCGAGGTAGGCGGAGGAAATATCTCCAACCATTGTCTTGAGTACATTCAGTTCAGCAGCAACAAGGCAAATGCGTAGGCTGCGTAAACTCACGACACTTGAGTAGGATCCTTCCATGGTTGGTTCAGTCAGATGTCCGCCAGCGA
>JANMZB010000168.1:0-2537 GCA_031382725.1 Sphingobacteriaceae bacterium
CCGGTGGGACGGGAGGGTTAGGAGAAGGAACATTCGCCGAGTTTCCTTCTGGAAACGTTCGAGATGGGTCAGGTAAATTAATAAAGGCCGCTAATGATGGCATTGAGTACCTAGACGAGGGGCTTAGGATGACTGAGCAACCCTTTGCTGGGGGAGCTAAGGGAGGGCAGTTTTCTACAAGAATTATTGATGATGCAGTTGAATATGCAATGAAAAATAAAGTTAATCATGTATTTGGAAAAGCTGCACATAATTTAGATCCATTAGTTGCAAAACTTGGAGGGCAAGAAAACACCTTCAGAGCTGTTCTCAATGCTGCAAATGGCAAGTTACCCGCTTCAGGAGTGTTTACTAATATTCCTATAAATGTTGGAGGTTATAATGTGATTATTAGAGGAAGCGTTATTAATGGAGTTCCAAAAATCGGTACTATGTTCATTCCTTAAACAAAATTTTTATGAATTGGAGACAGCAATTAACAAAGTATGAGTGTGATAAAGATTGGAAATGTGCTATAGGGCTAATTCAGGGTATTATTAATGATAATCCTGATAATTTAGACGCTTACCTTAGGTTAAATTATTTGCTTATGAATCTTTTAGTGGAAGAAGACTATGACAGTAGTGAGCATGATTATTACGCAGGGTTATTGAAGAAGTATTTTCTTGAGTCATACGGTAAATTTGCTAATAACCCAGAATATCTTTTTTATACTGGCATAACCGCCCATCTATCTGAATGGTATTTTGATATTGATATAGAAGAAGCTAAGGCAATGCTGAAAGAAGCTTTACGTCTAGAGCCGGAAAATATTCTATACAAGTGGGGATACTTTACCTATTTGGACATGAGTAATACAGCTAATAAAAAATATATTATTACTTATACTAAAAAAATACTTCAAGAAGATTCCCTTGTTAAGGAAACGCTGAAGATGAAAGGAGCATTAGGTGAGTACATTTTAGGAATTATGGAGTATTGGAGTAAAGAAACTATAACTAACTGATGTTACGCGCTAGGTTGTCTGGCTGCAAAAGAGGCTTTCTTAGATGGAAAAAGCCTCTTTTGAACGTGATTGAGCAATGACCGCATAACATCAGTTCCTTAAATTACGACTTTATGAATTGGAAAGATAAATTATCAGAAATAGAAAGCGCTTTTGGTCGACATGAGCAACGTGATTGGAAACCAGTCATTAAATTGGTTCAAGATCTTATGACCAAATATCCTGAAAATGTAGAAGCAAATGTGAGAGCAATACACCTGTTGCACAATATTTTAGTAGAGGAAGAGTACTCTGATAGTGAACAGCAAATAATTACAGACTTGTTAATAAAATATTTCAATGAATCACAACAGCGATTTTGCGAAAATTCTGAATATTTATTTTTTATAGGTAAAATCCTGCATATTGCTGAATGGTATTTTGGGATCAATGAGGAAATGAAAACAGTCGAAGAAACTCTTGCTTTTAAAATGCAAAAGAAGGCTTTTGAGAAGGAGCCAGACAACCAATTGTATGAGTGGGCTTATTTATTTTCCAAAGATGAAAAAAAGAAGGCTTTTACTTTATCGAAGCAGATACTTTACGAAGGAAATAATTGGTTGGAATGGTTAAGTACAAAAGGATTTCCTGGTACATATTTGATAGAGTCTCTGAAGTACTGTTACGACAATTACAAGCAAATAGTATAAGGTAAAGCTCTAAGATATTCCCTTCGCGGGTGTTTTCACCCGCAACCAAGGGTAATCTACATTACGCTGATGCAGGATTACGTTTCCTGCTAACGCCAGTCAATTAAGTTAACCAGGCTTTCCGCTGTCAGCAGGCGGCACCTCGTTCTTTGACATATTGGAAGTAGAAGCTACACGGCCGAAACGGATGGCTACCTCCAGGTGCTGGTCGCCAATGAAAGCGACCGGCCCACGTGGTTCGATGACATCTCCTACCAGATTATCCCCAGCCTGATCGTACAGGAAACCCACTACGACCCCTGGGGACTGGAACTGGCCGGCATTGAGCGCAGTGGCAGCCCCCTCTTCAGCCAGGAGCTTTCCTACGAGCAGGCCCTGAGTTCGGGCAACACCCCCCGCTTTGACGGGATGCTCTCGGCCACCCGCTGGCAGTACGCAGCCAGTGATCCCGAAAAAGCCTACCACTACAGCTTTGATAAGGCCGGACGGCTGACCGATGCTTTCTACCGGCAGAAAAACAGCGGAAGCAGCAGTTGGACCTCGGGCAGCGACTTCTACAACGAGACGGGCATTGTCTACTCGCCCAACGGCAATATCACGGCCCTCACGCGCACGGGGGAAAGAAGCGGCACGGCAGCCACCTTTGACCAGCTGTCTTATGACTACGAGGGCAACCGCCTGCGGTCGGTGAGCGATAACGCGCCGACTACTTACCGTCCCGAAGGTTTCAAGGACGGGGTGACCCAGGCCGATGAGTATGTCTACAATGCCAACGGTAACCTGACTATCGACCGCAACAAAGGCATCACCGAGATTCGCTACAACGTGCTTGACCGGGCCGA
>JANMZB010000254.1:0-1249 GCA_031382725.1 Sphingobacteriaceae bacterium
GGAACTGGTGGTGGCCGCGGTGATGGTCGCGGTGGCGGACGCGATGGGCGTGGCGGCCGTGGCCGTAGTCCTGGTCGTGGGCCGGGAGGGCGAGGTCCTCATGCACCTAACGCCCATCGCGTCCGCGACCACCACCGCGACCATCACCGTGGCCACCACCAGTTCCGGCAGCACCGATGCTGCGAGAAGGGTTGGTTCGGCTGAAGTTCTGCTTGTAAGCTCCAAGCTGGGAAAGCGAGATTTGCGCTTTATCGAAATTCTTTCGGTTTTCATCATTACCCAGGACAGATTCACAATGTACGGTGAGTGTCGGGTCGGAGATACGGTTGACGAAGTGTACCACCTTGTCATGTTCTGACATCGGGGATCCTAAGTTTTCCAAATCCGTGTAACATTTTAAGAGATCGCTGGTATAGCGTTCAAAGGTATATTTGCCCTTGCCGGTATAGTGAATACCCTCAAGTACGGCTTTCGTCCGAGTAACAGCAGACGATTTGTTCGCGTCTCCCTGCGCGTACTGCTTCATGGCAAGCCAGGCGGCTCTGCCATCGAACTTCGTCAGGTGGACGGAGATGTGGTTAAAAATCGGGGCACCGTCGGCCAACTTGTACAGTTCAGCCGCAAACCACTTGTTATCAACATCATAGTGGGAGCCATGATGGGCAGAACACTGGATGAAGAACGCATCCGTAGTATCGTACTCCCTCTCGAAGTCTTCGTCATCGGGTGTCCCTTTCTCTCGGATCAAGTACGAATACGGTACGTTTGCGATCCCTCGAAGATCATTGAGGTATGCGGACATCTGATTCTGGATTCTGAACCAGTCCGCAATGGTGTTGGGGAACTTGTCTGGCGTGGTGCTCGATGTGTTGTGCTTGTGCTTGAAGGGTTCCTCAAATATGAGGCGCTCCCGAGCGAAAGCCATCTCCTCCTGATTGAATTTAACGGGAAAAGGTTGCTGACCGAGTCGGTCACATATCTTCATATAGAAGAGAAACGTGCGGAGGTTCTGTTGTGCGACATGAGGAAATTCGACGGTAACTTTCGTTACCATGGCGGGTTCATCCGAATCCGGTGTAGACGCCATGTCCTCATCGTCGCCCTCCGTCTCATCAACCGGAATAACGGGGGTTTCCTTCCTGTTTTCCTTACGGTTGTAATCCATGGTCAAGTTCTTGAAGAACTCACTGACCGCATCACCAATCATCATGGTGCGGAATGTTTCGACGGTATTATATCCGGCCTGAAG
>JANMZB010000267.1:0-11582 GCA_031382725.1 Sphingobacteriaceae bacterium
ATGAAGATTTTAAAATTTGGTGGTACATCGGTAGGAAGTCCGGAACGAATGAAAAGCTTATTGGATATTATTAATCCCAAGCAAAAGCAAATCGTTGTTTTATCAGCCGTTTCCGGGACTACAAACGCTCTTGTGGAAATATCTCAGGCTTTTTTAGATGGAAATAAGAAAAAGGCAAAGGAGCTTACCGATGCATTGCACGAAAAATATAATGGTTTTGTTAAGGAGTTGTTTTCTACAAGCGAAGGCGCCAAAAATGGTAAGGATTTGATTGATTATCATTTTACATTAATCGGTTCGTATGCATCAGAGTTATTTACTCCCGTAGAAGAGAAAATCATTCTGGCTCAGGGCGAGTTACTATCTACCGCGCTTTATCATTTCTACCTTTCGGAAACTGGTGTAAAATCAGTTTTACTTCCGGCTTTAGATTTCATGAAAATTGATGAAGACAACGAGCCTTTAGTAGAATACATCGGTTCGCATCTTCAGCATGCGCTTGATGCTCATCCTGATAATCTTTTGTTTATCACACAAGGATACATCTGTAGAAATGCATTTGGCGAAATCGATAACTTAAGACGAGGAGGAAGCGATTATACCGCATCATTAATCGGCGCTGCAATCAGGGCAGATGAAGTACAAATATGGACCGATATCGACGGTATGCACAATAACGATCCGAGAGTAGTAAAAGGTACCCAACCTATTGCACAGCTTTCTTTTGAGGAAGCTGCCGAGCTTGCTTATTTCGGAGCCAAAATTTTACATCCGCAAAGTGTTTTTCCGGCTCAGAAATATAAAATTCCCGTAAGGCTTTTAAATACAATGGAGCCTTCTGCCGCAGGAACCTTTATAACGCACGACAGCGAGAAAAATAAAATAAAATCAATCGCTGCAAAAGATGGCATCACTTCAATAAGAATTCAGTCGAGCCGGATGTTGCTTGCTTATGGGTTTTTACGAAGAGTGTTTGAAATTTTTGAGCGTTACAAAACGCCGATAGACATGATCACCACTTCGGAAGTTGCGGTGTCTGTAACGATTGATGATACCCGTTACCTGGATGATATTTTAAAAGCATTAGAAGATTTCGGTTCGGTAGATGTTGCGAAAGATCAAAGTATAATCTGTGTGGTAGGCGATTTTTCGTACGAATCTCAGGGTTATGCCGCGAAGGTTTTCGATGCTATCAAACACATTTCGATAAGAATGATCTCTTACGGTGCCAGCAATTATAATATTTCGGTCCTCGTAGATACTACCGATAAGACTGAAGCTTTACAAAGCTTGCATAAGAAGTTATTCTAGACCTTTAGCTTAACCGATAGTATTTTATCCTGTTAAGGTCAGCATATCTTAGCAGGATTTTCCTTTTCATACCGTTATTATTTGTACAAATGTTTAATTCCGATACTGTAAACCGTTTCAAATCCATCGAAACACCTTTTTATTATTACGACCTGAATCTTTTGCAGCAAACCTTGTCTGCTTGTAAAACGGCGGCCGATAAGTATGATTTCCATGTGCATTATGCCATGAAGGCAAACTTTAATGAAGAGGTGATTAAGATGATTAAGGAAGCCGGCTTTGGTGCGGATTGTGTAAGCGGTAATGAAGTTAAAAAAGCTATTAACGTAGGTTTTTCGCCAGATAAAGTGGTTTTTGCCGGGGTCGGAAAATCCGACAGGGAAATTATCGAAGCCTTGGAGCAAAATATCTACTGCTTTAATATTGAATCGATCCAGGAGCTGGAAGTGATTAATGCACTTGCAGCACAAGTTGGCAAACAAGCCCGCATCGCTATTCGTATAAATCCGAATGTTGATGCTTACACGCATCATAATATTACTACGGGTTTAGAAGAGAATAAATTCGGAGTTAATCAATGGGATTTACCGGCTTGCGCCGATGTACTAAAGAAATCCGATAATCTTACCTTAACAGGAATCCATTTTCATATCGGTTCTCAGATCACAAATCTTAATGTATTTAAAAGCTTGTGCATAAAAGTTAATGAAATTAAATCGTGGTTTGAAGAACGAGGTTTCACGCTTGCCATTTTAAATGTAGGCGGTGGGTTAGGTATTGATTATCACAAGCCAGATGAAAAACCTATAGCTGATTTCGAAGAATATTTCAGGATTTTTAACGAGTTTCTGGAACGAAAAGCAGGGCAGGAAATTCATTTCGAATTAGGAAGAGCGTTAGTTGCGCATTGCGGAACATTGATCAGCAGGGTTTTATATGTTAAAAATGGTATCAAAAAACATTTCCTCGTATTGGATGCCGGTATGACCGAATTAATGCGCCCCGCTCTTTATCAAGCGTATCATCAAATGGAAAATTTGTCGAGGACAGCTTCCTCAGGAATTGAACCGATGAAATATGATATCGTTGGCCCGATCTGCGAATCGACTGATTGCTTTGGCAAGGAAGTGGAAATGCCAGAATCTCAGCGTGGTGATTTTATTGCAATAAGAACCGCGGGTGCTTATGGCGAGGTGATGGCTTCAAGGTATAATTTGCGCGAACAGGTGTTAAGTGTTTATTCAGAAAGCTGAGCCGCCGACATGTCGTTTACTAAGCCTGGAAGATCTTTAGTTTCGATAATATAATCTACAACAGTTTTAAAGATTGCTGCTTTCGGCATGAAATCTACTTCGGCGGAAGCGGGATTTTGAACAATGGTGATACCGCCGCTGTTGGCGATGGTTAAAAGCCCCTGAGCTCCATCCGAATTAGCGCCGGATAATAATAAGGCGGCAAGCGACTCGCCATAAACGTCGGCTGCCGATTCAAAAGTCACATCTATACTTGGTCTCGAGAATTGAACCTTCTCAGACATATCAAGGGAAAGCGTGTAATCATTTTCAATAAGCAAGTGATAATCGGCAGGAGCGAGGTAAATTCTTCCCGGTAAAATGGGCTCTTTTTCATCCGCTTCCGTAACCAAAATCGTCGACTTATTATTAAAAAGTTTAGTCAGGCTGGCATCAGAGGTTCTCTTACGATGAATAATAATTACGATGGCGATCGCTAAATTTTTATTTAGTTTTTCAAGGATTTTAATAATTACCTCTATGCTGCCCGCGGAGCCGCCTATTACTAAAAGCTTAATGCCTTTATAATCGCCTGTATCTCTAATGTATCTCATTCATCGATAGATGTAAATGCAAAGTATAAAAAAGGGGGTAAACTATTTTATTTCCTTTTCGACTTTTCCCAGGAAGAACTTTGTTTATTCTGAAAATATCGAATCATACCTGCAAGTACTGCATAATTCATCACACAAAAATAATAAGGAATAAATAAGATTTTAACGCGTAAATGCTTCGTCTCCAAAAGGTATCCAAAACCAGCAAGAATGTAAAATAGCAACTGGGCCGCAAGCATTCCCTGATACAGGATATGATTGGTTTGTACTGCAAGGATAATGTTAAGTACAAAAACCAAAAGAATTAAAAATGGAGTTAGAGTCCAGCGTAAAACGCGATGACTGATGTATTGAAAACTCAATACGCCATATTTAATGATGTTTAAAAGGCTGCTAAGCCAGATCACAGATTGGATTCCTCCGGCTGCAATGCGTACTTTTCGCTTCAACTCTTCGGTAACATTTTCAGAAGCTGTTTCGGTGGCGTAAGCTTCAGGTTCGTAAATAATACGATAGCCTTGCTCGGCGATGCGCATGGAGATCATGAAATCATCTAAGATACTATCCGGACTAACCGGTTGGTATAAGTTTTTTCTTACACTGAACAACTCGCCTGCGGCGCCTACTACAGAATAAAGCTCAGAATCCCACTTTTTAAGTTTTGATTCATACTTCCAGTAAAAACCTTCGCCTGCGGCGCTGGCATCAGCTTGTTTATCAATAAATACTCTCTTTTCGCCGGCAACGGCTCCAACTTTCCTATCTGCGTAATGCCTGCAAATGCACATTAAAGCATCATCGTTTAGAAACGTATTTGCATCTGTGAAAACAATAATTTCGGTATCGACCTGTTCAACCGCACGGTGAACTGCTGCTATTTTTCCATTTCGCTTGGGCTGATGGAGTAAGGTGATTTCAGGGTACTGAGAAATTATTTCAGGTGTTTTATCGCTGGACCCATCTGTTATAAAAAGCAGCTTAAGCTTGTGTTTGGGATAGTTTAAGGCGAGTGTATTGGCTATTTTTTCACATATAAAACCTTCTTCGTTGTAAGCTGCAACAACAAGCGTGCAGGTAGGAAGCTCATCTTCAGCGGGATTAGGGATGATTCGTTTACCTTTTACTAAACGCCTTATGCGCATAAGTAAGTACAACAAAATCCCATACCCCAAAAAAGTATAAACTATTATAAAAATGGAGATCCAAAAGATAATTGCCATGAATTATTTTACAGGGTAGCCCAGGTCTTTGCTGTCTTTTTTATGTGTGATATTCCACCAAATTGCTCTGAATAACTGAACCATGAGGTCTGTTCTTCCGCCGAGTGTATACTTGATAACATTACGTGGAGTTACCAGAAAACCAAAGTGAAGATAAAAAGACAGTTTTGCTAAGGCAGAAGCGTTTCGCCGAATAAAAAGAATCCGGTTACGGGTCATGAAGAATTCCTTTAGCGGACTGTTCTTCCCCACAGAAATTGATTCTTTATGATAGATTAACGCTTTTGGTTCAACCCAAATGGAATATCCCGCCTGACGGAAACGCTCGCACCAATCCATTTCTTCGTAATACAAGAAGAACGTTTCAGGCATTAACCCGGCTTTTAATATTGCATCCTTTCTAATCATCATGGCTGCGCCGTGAATAAAACCCGTTGGTCCGGTTAAATCATCATATTGGCCGGTGTCTTTTTCCAGATAACCCACACATGCATTTCTGGCCATGTAATAATTCATCGGGGTAAAACCAACGTATTGCAAAGTATCAGGGTCTGAAAAGAACCTGATCTTGGGGGAAACCATTGCAACGTCCGGATGGATGTCAAGAACAGTAGCTAGTTTATCAATCAGGCCTTCTGTAACTTCTGTGTCGTTATTGATTAAAAAAAGGTAATCTCCGTGGGCTTTTTCAATGCCCAGGTTATTACCGCCGGCAAAACCTAAATTAACATCCGACCGTATAAAAAAAACGTGCGGGTATTTAATGCGCCACCCTGGAACAGGATCTATTGTACTTCCATTATCTACTACAATGATTTCTGTTGAGGGATATTGATTTTTTGATGAGAGGGATTTAAGTAAATCTTCGGTTACCAATGGCTGATTGAAGTTTACAGTAATTACAGAAACTTTTCTCATTCTAAAATTGATTTGACTGCATTTAGTGGGGAAGATACAATAAAAACAAAACCCTTGAAAAAACGGAAGTCGATAGACGAAGAAATTGACAAGTTCAGGTTACTGGATCAGGCTAAGATTTCTATTGATCAAAAGCTTGATGAATTGCTCGAATTGCTCGAAAGCAGCAACCTCGACAGTGCGGCGGTAACTCAGATAAAATCTAAGTTTAACCAGGCCGTAAACCGAGTAGAGTTTTCGTCGGAAAGTTTAAAAGAGTTCGAACAGCTTGATAATGCCGATGCATCGCGCTTTGAATTGGCCGATAATCTGGAATTGTTACTATCTCAATACGAGGTTGACAGCAAGGTCACTAAAAAATTTATGCTGGTTGATACCTTGAAAAAGGTATCAGTTATCATCATCAGTTTATTATTAATTACATTGGGGTTCGGTATGATCATTATGCCTGCTCCGCCATACTTTGAGATGTTTACAATATTTTACTTCAATCCGAATGATGGAGTAACACTAATGGACTTAATCGCGCTACTTATTGTGTTTACTGGAGTATATTTGTTTATTACGTCCTTAGTTAAATTTAAAAGGTTAGAGCATGTCTCATAAATTCAAAAAAATCTTATTGTTGGATGATGAAGGTTTTATTCTTCAGGTGATATCCAAGGCTTTAGCCAAACATGGGTTTGAATGCATTATGGCAAACTCTGTAGTGCAGGCCATTGATATTTTACAACACGAAACGCCCGATATTATTCTCTCTGATTTTCAGATGCCCATCATCGATGGTTTCGAATTCAGAAAAATAATATTACGTGATAAGCGCTGGAGAGCTATTCCGTTTGTCTTTTTCACTTCAGTATCTGATCCTGAACACATGCAGCAGGGGTTAGATATGCAAGTGGTAGATTACATCCATAAAGATACTCCTATCCCCATGGTTGTGTCGAAAATCAACAATATTATTAATACCATTCGCAGGCAGCACGAAAAGTCTATACAGGAAATAAGAATTGCAGCCGAAGCATTGAATCTTCGATCTGTACCTGCCGAAACTCCTCAGATAGATGGTTTTCAGCTCAAATATTTATACCAGTCGTTCGAAGACTACCCCGGAGGTGATTTCATCGACTTTATTCAGGTTGATAAAAAGCATACGTTCATTATTCTTGGCGATGTAATGGGAAAAAAATGGGGAGCCTGGTTCTTCTCATTTAACTTTTTAAGCTATATCAGATCGGCTATTCGCCTCTGCGTTTTTGATGGAAATTTCTCTACCGCAAGTATCATTCAAAAGATAAACCGGGTTATTGTTTTAGATACCGTTTTGGGCGATGTTTTGTCAACCTTATCGTTACTGATGATAGAGCACGAAACAGGCATTGTTCACTATACAGGTGCCGGAGATTTACCCCTCATTTGGTATAAAACTTCTGAGAAAACCTGCCTTCCGGTAGTGTCTTCGGGATTGTTACTTGGAGCGATGCCTGAAGGTCAATACGATGAAAAAATTATACAGTTAGAGTCTGGAGATCAATTGATTATAGTATCTGATGGGATGATTGATTTTGAAACCGATGGAGGCAAAAAAAGCGACTTTGACCTCTTTCTAAAAAAGATGAAGATTGTAGTCGGTCATGACGACAGTTTTGATCTGATAAAAAATGTAACCTTTTCCCCCGAAACAAGTAAAGGGTTTATAGACGATAGCAGTCTAATTTTTATAGAAAAAAACTAATCACTTCACTATGATTGAAACGGTCCAAAAAAGCGGTTATCTTTTAGTTAAGATCAAAATCAAAGAAGCTAATCTTGATGTATCAGAAACTTTCAAAAACGAAATGTTCGAATTGATCAATCAGGGTAATCCGAAACTGATGGTAAGTTTTGATGAAGTGGCTTATGTTGACAGCTCGTTCTTAGGCGCGCTCGTATCAGTTCTTAAGTATGCCATGTCTAAACAAGGCGATGTATCTGTAGTAGACCTGAATAAGGACATTAATAACCTTTTTAGCCTTATCAGGATGAACAAAGTGTTTAAAGTGTATAATTCGGAGCCAGATGTTTTTGCATAAAGATACCCTCGCCACTATTACTGAGATAAAGAAAGACTTTGTTTTCAGTAACGATTCATTAGCCATGTATCCTTTGCTGAATGAAATCGTTTCGTATTTTAAAATCCATTTGCCGTCAGAGCAATACGCTTTCAAAATCAGCAATTGCAAACAAATCCTGATCGAGCTTTTAACAAATGCTGTAAAGCACTCAAATGCTGAAACCACTATTATCACGGTAGTGATCAATCGTGATTCAATTGAGATAACCAAGAGCGATAAAGGGCGTAAATTTTATCTGAATAATTATACCAGCTGGCCGCCATTATCATGGCCTTTGGAAAAGAAATACGTTGGCGAGAAAATAAAGATCTATGAAGATGATATTTCAAATCTTTATGCTATCATCAAAGATGAAAATTGTATTGAATTCGATATAGAAGAATATCCGATAACTAAAGTTACAAGCTCGTCTAATTTACTTGAGCATTACGGCTTGTTAATTATGGCTAAATTCTCAAACAAGTTCTCCTATTTTTATAATCCCGAAACGAATTTAAATCAGTTTACTACGGTTATAAACGTATAACAGCGGGCATTATTAAAATGGCATCACTCATAGCCATAACATTTTGAGTAACAGTTTTAGGTCGAAATCTCTACCATGAAACCGCTTGAAAAAAATTGCAATATCACAAATATTTCTTATCTTAGGTTTACACTAAAGGGGTTTTAACAAGCTGTTCTGCGCGTTAAAATACGTGTATTTCTTTGATGAGTTTTTAATTTTCATACGATGCATTTTGGAAAAATTGTAAAAGGGGTTGCGCACGCTCAAAATTTATCAGCAGATGATTTTGCATTGCTGGTTGGTCACACCGAAAAGGAGATACTTGAGCTGTATGAGCAGGAGGAGTGGACATCTGGAAATATCAAAGCGGCATCAATTGCGTTACAACATAATTTTGGTAAGTATCTGGATAATACACTTCCGTTTGATTTCCTGAATACGTCTTCCGTTGCCGATAAAAGCGAATATCTTATCACTGTTAAGTATCCAAAAGGAAAAGAACAACTATTAAAAACCTGGTTAAGTAAAATGGCTATGATTGCGAAAGCGATTGGGTTGGAGATAGGTAGGTAAATAAAATTAAGATTACTCTTTCAAACCTATAAGGTTTTTGAAAACCTTATAGGTTTTATTCCAAACTATCCATACCTAATACATTCCTTCCTTCGGCGTAAGCCGGATTTTTCTCTTATCTTCAAATCTCAATTTTATTAAAATGTCTACAGAAGTAAAGTGTCCGGGATGTGGTCATACTTTTCCTATTGAGGAAGCTATGACCGAAGAATATAAAAAAGAACTGCGTGAAAAAATGCTTTCTTTCACCAAACAAAAGGAAGAAGAATATCAAAAAAAAGTAGAAGAATTTAGCAGTCGCGAGCTACAGCAAAAGCAGGAGTTCGATAAAAAGCTGCAACAGGAGAAGCAAGCCTTACAGCTTTCGCTGGAAGAGAATCTGCGTAAAACCATAGCACAGGATTTCGAGAATAAACTTCAACTATTAGAATCTGCCAATAAAGAATCTGAAGAAAAATTGAAGCTGGCTCGTAATCAGGAACTCGAGTTTTTAAAACGCGAGCAGCAGCTTAAAACCAAAGAAGAAGAACTCGAAATTCAGCTTCAGCGGAAGCTGCAGGAACAGCGCAACGAACTTTCTGAACTCATCAGAAAGCAAGAGCATGAAAAAAACATCGTAAAAGAAACCGAGTTCCAGCTAAAGGTTCGTGAACTGGAAAAGCAGCTCGATGATCAAAAAAAGCTGGCTGAAGAAATGAAACGGAAGGCCGAGCAAGGCTCTATGCAATTGCAAGGCGAGGTTCAGGAGTTGATCTTAGAAGAGCTGTTACGAAGTAATTTTCCATTCGATGTAATTTCTGAAGTTGGCAAGGGAGTGAGGGGGGCAGACTGTATTCAAACGGTTCGTAACCAATTCGGTCAGGAGTGCGGTCGAATCATTTTTGAGAGTAAGCGAACTAAAGATTTTTCGGGAGATTGGATCGAAAAACTTAAAAAGGATATGCGGGGCGTAGGTGTAGATGTGGCCGTAATCGTAACCCAATGCTACCCGAAAGGAATGGATTGTTTTGGCGAGAAAGATGGGGTTTGGATCTGTTCTTTTGATGAAGTTAAGGCCGTTGCGTATGTGCTTCGCGATAGCATTATTAAATTATACAATGCTGCCAAATCTCAGGATAACAAAGGTGATAAAATGCATATGATGTATGATTACCTCACCAGTGCCGAGTTCAATGAGCAATGGAAAGCAATACGCGAAGGCTTTATGAGTATGCGTTTATCCATACAAAAAGAGCGCGAGGCAATGGAGCGACTTTGGAAAGCCCGTGAAAAGCAATTGGATAAAGTGTTGTTAAATGCGGCTCATATTCGCGGATCGGTTGAGGGTATTGCGGGAAATGATACTATACAGATGAATTTGCTGGATGAGACTGATCTGTTGTTGGAATAACAGGCCCAAACAAGTTCACCACCTAAGAGTTATTTCTAATATCTCAATTCTATGCGCATCGCCATTCCTGCCGAAATAAAAAATAATGAAAGCCGTGTAGCTATTACGCCTGCGGGTGTAATTCATTTGGTTCATTCTGGCCACGAGGTTTTTGTTCAAAAGGGTGCAGGATTAGGTTCAGGTTTTAAGGATGATGCTTATAGACAGGCTGGAGCAGTGATTCTTGAAACCGCAGCAGAAGCCTGGGCGATGGACATGGTAATGAAGGTAAAGGAACCAATCGCTTCGGAGTATCAATATTTTCGTGAAGGCCTGATACTTTTTACTTACCTCCATTTAGCTGCCGACAAAGACCTAACTCAGGCATTGATTGCAAAGAAAGTCATCGCGATAGCTTATGAAACCGTACAGCTTGCTAACGGATCTTTGCCATTACTAACGCCCATGAGCGAAGTGGCAGGTCGGATGTCGGTGCAGGTTGGAGCACAGTTTCTTGAAAAGTTTGAAGGTGGAAAAGGAATTCTCTTAGCCGGTGTGCCCGGAGTGCGTCGGGGAAAAGTTGCTATTATTGGTGGCGGCGTTGCGGGTACAAACGCGGCCAAAATTGCAATAGGCTTGGGCGCGGAAGTAACTATAATCGATTCAAATTCTGACAGATTGCGTCAGCTGGATGATATATTCGGCTACCAGGTTTCAACCATCATGTCGAATCCTTTTAACATAGCGGAAGCAGTCAAAAATTCAGATTTAGTAATAGGCTCGGTATTAATTCCTGGAGCTAAAGCACCCAAACTGGTAACCGAAACAATGGTAAAATCTATGGAACCGGGTTCTGTGATTGTGGATATTGCCATCGATCAGGGAGGAAGTATTGAAACGGTTGACCGGGCAACCACTCATGATGATCCCGTTTACCTCAAACATGAGGTTGTTCATTATTCGGTGGCTAATATGCCGGGTGCGGTTCCGCAGACTTCAACTATGGCACTTACAAATGTTACCGTTCCGTATGCCTTACAGATCGCTAATAACGGCTATCAGCAAGCTTGCCTGGACAATGAGGCACTTTGCAAAGGCATAAATACTTTAGGTGGATATGTTACTTACAAAGCTGTGGCCGATGCACACGGGTTTGACTATGAAGATACGCGGACCTTACTAAGCAGGGACTTCATGGAACTTTAGGCTAATCCTTTTTGCCCTTTTTTATTTCCTTCTCCGATTTAATCACCTTACTTCCGTTTTCCTGCTCAATAAGATAAGCCGGGTTTTCTTTGCTGGCATTCCGCTTGATCTCGCTTCCCTTGATCTTCTTTTTTACAGGCTCAGAAAATTTCACTTTTACTTTTCCTTCGGCTTCAGATTTGCCCCAATTCCAGTGTACTGTTTCTCCTTTTTTCATGATAAATGTATTTAGATGTGAGATGCAAATTATATACCAACTGGTTTGCTTTAGAATTTCGTCAAATGCATCAAGCAGGTTGGCCTCCGAGGA
The DNA here is from genome assembly GCA_031382725.1 of Sphingobacteriaceae bacterium. Classification (GTDB taxonomy): domain Bacteria; phylum Bacteroidota; class Bacteroidia; order Sphingobacteriales; family Sphingobacteriaceae; genus Paradesertivirga. The sequence goes on from JANMZB010000267.1 coordinate 11,376, forward strand.
TTTGGGGTTAAAGTTCGAAGATGGTATATAGTTAATAATAATAAAACAATCCGGAGAACCAGATTTGAAAGCTAAGTTTTGGCTTGAGGATCCTGTCGTCGCCCTCATAGCCGGGCGTTGGCCTAGTAACTTTTCCTTGATGAAAAGTCACCAAAAATCAAGAACAAAAAGAATGCTCAGCCGCTTTTTTGTTCGGGCTACCGCTCG
>JANMZB010000303.1:0-1193 GCA_031382725.1 Sphingobacteriaceae bacterium
ACTGTAAACGTCTCTTCGAGTAGACTTATACGTACTGATTCTAGGTACGGGGAGTTCAAATTCTGAGATTATTTTACCGGCGTAATTAGGAAATCGTTCATTCCAACCAGGGTTTGAAAGTAGGATCATCCTACTTACAACTTAAACGTTACTTAAATAGCTATTTCCTCATTAATGATTAATGAGGAAGTACGAAGTAGGAAAATTTTATGAAACCTATTCAAAATTTAAATAGGAATGACGTTACATTGTGCATCATATTGTATATGAGTATGTAGGAAATATGCAATTTTCGCATCCTATTTTGCAATAGTTTGGTAAGAGGACTGGTTTTTTTCGTTCATATTATTCAATAGGATGTAGGAAATAGGCAAATATTTATCAACCTATTTAAAAAAATATTAAGCATGGCAATTTCGTGGCATCCTACTTAATATGATGATGTAGGAAGTAGGGAGTATTCGTACATCCTACTTAAAACATCATTTTAATATCCTATTTAATTTTTCATTTGCGTTTGTTGGATAATAATAATAATAATAATAATACGGTACAAGTACAAGTACCTGGTAAACATCATAAAATAAATAATACTATACAGAAATATCTGTACGTAATGTAAAAGAAATGCTGAGCAGGCTACCAGGTACTCCTACTACTGTAGAAGAGGTAACACTTTTCTGGTACAAGTACTGTACTTGTATGAAATTAAAAAGCTAATTACTGCACAGTACAAGTACTTGTAATATTTTTATTTACTGCAGACGTACTTGTACTTGCACAGAATATATAAGAGCTGTAACTAGTAATATCTAGTGTTAATTTACATTAATAGCTTAATCCATGTAACCAAAGCAATCTAACGACACCATCCATTTCAAGTGAACATTTTCATATTATATTTGTCTAGATGAACATTTTGCCATAGTTTCAAAAACAATCAAACTGATAGTTATTGAGTAAAAGCCAAAAGAGATATATCTAGTAATATCTGGTGTTAATTTTCATTAATAGCTTAATCCACGTAACTGAAGCATTATAAGAACGCCATCCATTTCAAGTGAACATTGTCATATTATATTTGTCTAGATGATAATTTTGCCATAGTTTCAAAAACAATCCAACTGATAGTTATTGAGTAATAGCCAAAAGAGCTCTCTATTTAGTAATATCTAGTGTCAATTTTCATTAAT
>JANMZB010000307.1:0-1423 GCA_031382725.1 Sphingobacteriaceae bacterium
CATACATTTTTTTGATTGCATCCACATCACCCCGCTCTTTTGCTCTTTGGAGGCTAAGGATCATATTCTCCCGGTTAAAAGTTTTCAGGTCCTGATAGTTGGTTTCCATACGTCCTCCTGCAGCATTGATCAGCTCTAGCCGTTCAGCATCGCTCATTTGCGTTTGGAATGAATTGATTACTATAAAGAGCTGATCTAAATTCTTCACGCTTTCATCCAATATTCCTGAATACACCTTTGATATATAATCCAGCTCGGAAGAACTAAAATGCTTATCCTGCCGGATAAGGTTCCAGCTTCGCTTGTATTCATCCAGTATCCGTACCTGCATTTTGGTGATGTCGCTAATTCTTTGATAGTAGGAGATAGCTGTTTTTACCTTGTGCAATTCATCATAATATTCTTGGTAGAGGCTCCGTTGCTTTTCTGTCCAGTCGGAAATCTCTTTCAGCTTCAATTTGGACATGCTGTTTTCCAACGTCTTTTGTGCATTCTGAAGCCAGATAACTTTATTCTGTTGCTTTTGTATTTGCAGGTCTGCAGCCTTGATTACCTTTTTCACACCGGCTTTGATGATCTCCAGTATGGGTATCTGAGCCTGTGTTTTCTGTGGAGCTATAAATCCCATCATCACCATTCCCATCATCACTAATAGCTTTTTCATTTTACTTGAGTATTAATTTTCAAATCGTTCCTTCATTCTGGTCTCTTATAAAGGCAGCAATGCCCTTTTCAATGCTTCCGTACTTCTTTGCATATTTAGCCACCTGTACCTTTTCACTTTCTTCAGTCGTGTAGGCGTAGTATTCTTCAGGTGATACCTCAGTGCGGTATACTTTAGAAAGCATTCCACCCAGGGAAATAAATACCTCTTTATACCTTCTTGTCGGATCGTTGGCTTTATTCACGGAAAGAACCATTGCTTTTTCTTTTTCTGATAAGCCAAGCAGTTCCTGTATCAGGTCAAATTTGTTCTGGTATTTTGATTGGTCAAGCAGGATTTTACAATCGCTGTTATTGATGATAGCCTGCTTTACCACCGGGGAACTGATAATATCTTCTACTTCCTGGGTGACCACGATAGCTTCGCCAAAGAATTTACGCACGGTGTGAAACAGGTACTTGATGTATTCAGCCATGCCTTCTTTAGCAATGGCTTTCCATGCTTCCTCGATCAGTATCATTTTGCGTATCCCTTTCAGCTTGCGCATTTTAGAGATGAATACTTCCATGATAATGATGGTCACCACCGGAAACAGGATAGGATGGTCTTTTATATTATCCAGTTCAAAAACGATGAAGCGTTCTTTAAGCAGTTCCAGGTTTTCCGTGGCGTTAAGCAGGTAATCAAACTCACCGCCTTTATAATATGGCCGCAGGACATAAAGGAAATTATTAATATCAAAATCCTTTTCTTTCACTT
>JANMZB010000331.1:0-2662 GCA_031382725.1 Sphingobacteriaceae bacterium
GAACCAGCGCTTGAGCAGCATTGCGTTTCCGAATCGATGACGTTCCGGTGTTATCTTTACTTCTCGTGTTCTTCTTCATTGTCGTGAAAGTCAGATTGACCACAATTATGTGTTATAATATTATTACAAAAGTATGATTACTGGCGGGAGCTACATTTGTTCAAGCCAAGTAAATACGTTTACACCACTTGATCATTTTCAAATCCTACCAAAATTTAACAACGGAAAAAAGTAAAAATACATATAATGCATGCTATACACAAGAATCAATACACGCGCTCAACAATTTTTATCCAATTTACTAAAATTTAGTACGGAGTTTATTTTCAAATCAATATATTTTAGAATACATAGATACAAATTAATCCAACGTATATGCACGCGTGATCAAATGTATATATCACTGTACATACACATACACAATTAAGCATTTTATTTTCCAAATTTTTGTATATCATGTTCCCAAAAATATGTAGTGTATGTGCTCATATATTTTGCAGTTATAGAATATACATAAAATATTTAATTTAATTTCCTATTTTTAAAAATGGAAAGGTCCAAGAAAAATACACGCGGAATGACAAAATGTATGGGATGTCGAAGATTTGTAAAAAGTATTCGTAGACATCTTGCCCAAACACAATGCTCATTAATCTACAATAGAAATACATTGCAACACAATACAAATAATGTAACTACACGGAGGAGTATTATTGGATCGAATATCGGATTCCAAATTGACTACAATCCACCCAATAACCAAATAGATGTGCATACCAATAATAACACATCATTAAGAAGTCAACTATTAGCTCGACAATGTAGAGTACCCAGAACCAGCAATATTGGAACCATACCTGACCTCCATGATCTACCAATGCCAGATTTCCAGTCCATTTCTGTATTATCAGTACAAACTGGTGAACAAACCGCAGATATTCACCACACACAACTACGGGAATTAAATCAGCATTTATCATATAAATCGATAGCTTACAATGCAGAAGAAGATGACGGATGCGGTAACAATGATAGTTTTTTTTCGTATGACAATAATGACGATATGGTTAATAATGACATCACATCTCAATCTCCAAATACAGTATTACAGAACTTATCTAACGTCTCAACTAATGTAACAAACATAGAAGCTTGTTCCGAAACCAATCAAATTTTAAAAGGAAATTTGAATCTTACACCACGTGATCCATCATATGAAAGATTAACCTCAAAAGGCTTTAAAGCTTACGGTAAAATTTATGATCTATTTCATAGGGCTCAAGTGCCATTCTACTTTTACGATAAAATTGTCAATACCATCGGTATGGAAGTAGTAAATAAAAATATAGATCCTTATCATCCAGAGTATACAAGGAAAACATTCTTGAATGATGTATGTAAAAAATTCTCTACGGCAGAACCGCAAGTAATGACTGTCCATTTAGATTCAAAATGGAATGATAATATTCACTCCAACGATAGATTAGCTAGAGATACTGTAGAAGTAATTGTATTCGACTTCAAAACACAATTAATGGATCTATTTGAAGACAAAAATCTTTTTGGGGACATGGAAAATTTGGTAGTGAACAAAGATACCAATAATCCTGATATAAAATGGAAGCCTTACGACAATAATGGAACCCATATATATGAAGTCCTAGATGGAAAATGGTATCAAAATTACGCTCGACAACAAGTTACAGACGCTGAAAAGCAGTTTTGTTGTCCAATTGGATTATATATTGATACATCGGAAACTGTAGTCTATCAACGTTACAGTTTCCAACCGTTAATAATGTTTCCTCTAATCCTAAATTGCAAAACAAGAAACAACAAACATTCTTCTCGAGTTATAGCACTTATACCCGACCTGGAAGGTAGATCTACAGCAGTGAAAATGGCAAGTAAACAAGGTAGCAAAATATATAAGAGCCTCATGATACGTAACTATCACAAATGTATGGAAATAGCAATGTCATCGCTAAAAGCATGCCAGCAAGCAGGTGGTATAACGACATATCTTAGATTGGGGGACGATATTCGTCATCTTCAAATAAAGGTACCCATAGCATTTATATTGGGAGATGCCAAAAGCCAAGATCACCTTTGCGGGCGCTATGGGGGCCATAATACAAAAAGAATGTGTAGAGCGTGCGATGTTGACTTTGAATCGTCTGGCAGCACTACATATAATTGTAAATGGATATTACATGACCAATTTAATAATTTAGTCAACAGTGCATTGAACGAGGAGCCAAATAACAAACTACAGCAAAAAGAGGCGTTTATTGGCCTGCATGCTTTATCTCAACATGCAGTCATTAATTCATTCCAAGACATGGACTTTGCTGGATACGACCGTGGGATTTTTGGTTGCACACCACATGATTTAATGCATGCTTTTTTAGAAGGTGTACTGAAGTACTGTACACGAATTTTCATAAGTGGATTCACAATAAAGCAAAAAGCCAAATCGATTTAGTAACAGACGAATTATTTGACAATTTTCGATCATCCGAAAAAAACACATGCCAAGGGTAAACTTTTCAAAAGGAATGACTAATCTGACGATGATTACAGCAGACGAAGAGGCAGGCATGGCATTGACATTACTAATCATCGCACAAACAAAGAAAGGACAAATAATTTTTGAGAAGAG
>JANMZB010000354.1:0-1424 GCA_031382725.1 Sphingobacteriaceae bacterium
TGAAAATACCACCATCATCAACATAGATGATAACAAAAGAATGTTTAGTTGTGGAAGAATTGATGAATAGACATGGATCAACTGGACTTGGATAATAGTTTATGGTCTTCATAACTTCTTTAAACTTTTTCCACCACTGTCTCGCAGCTTGAACCAAACCATATAATGCTTTCAATAGTTTGACGCAATGGGTATCCTTTAAAATTGAAACATTGTGATTTTCTTTTACATAGTCACAATATCCATCAGGAAGTTCCATCCAGATTTCTTCATCTGTTTCTCCATACAAGAAAGCTGTTTCAATATCAAACTGTCCTGCTTCGAGTTGAAATAAAATCTTTAAAACTAATATTAAATGGAATGTTGTGTCATTTACCACAGGTGCAAAATTTTCTTGAAAATCTTGTCCAGGAATTTGACTAAAACCTTTAGCCACTGTTCGTGCTCGATAACGACCGTCATCTTTTAATGCATAAACCCATCGGTTACCAATTATTTTACAACCTAGGGGCATTTCAGTCTTTTTGTAGATTTTCCAAACTTCCTTTTCTTCCATATTTCTAAATTCAGTACACATTGCTTCCCACCATGATTTCCAATCTTTGCTAGCCTTAGCTTCAAAGTAGGTTTTAGGTTCAGGATTTCCATCATGTATACTTGCTACTAAATTTGTATTTGTTGGATTGAAAGCTCGGGTTAACATTGCTATCTCAACAGATTCATCATTTGTTTCCGGATCTGGATTATAGTATGTTGTTAGGTTTCGTATTTCTCTTTGTAGACCAGAAACTCTACGTGAGGTTGTAGGTATATTTTCTACCAAGTTATTTTCTCCTTCCGAATCTGAATCATCTCCGGTATGATTTTCATCGATTACTTCATAATGATCCATTTCAGGTTCATCTGGTTCATTATAATCTTCATCATCATTTGCTGGAAGTATCATAATTTCAGTATCTTTTAAGTTCTTAAAACTGCCATAGCTTTTATCTAACCAGGTGACATTTCTTGATGAGATTAGGGAAAGTTTTCCTAAAGTGAGAAATTTGTAAACATTTGCTGCATGATTATTTGAGTAACCAACGAACATACACGGGTGACCTCGATCAGCCAATTTGCTGCGGATTTTCCCCGGTCGTGCATCATGTACAATTCCTATTTCTCCAAATGTTCTTAGACTCTGGGTCCATAATGGGATTGACCCATAAAAGGCTTCTGTAGCTGTGATACTTTTGTTGTGTGGAGTTGAAATAACATTTTCCAATTCAGTTGCTAATTGTGCACATTGAGCCCATAAGTGAAAACGTAATTGTTCAGTTACTTGAGCCCAGTTAAGCATAGCTCTAACTTTTCCATATAAGGTTGCAAACTTGCGTTCAACTTTTCCATTTTGTTCTGGAGTGTATGGAGCTGTAAATTCAAAA
>JANMZB010000369.1:0-3702 GCA_031382725.1 Sphingobacteriaceae bacterium
TAGCCCAGTAATTATTTCCGGGGCTACGTATGCCGCTACGAATGGGCAAGGCCTGAGCAGATATTCTGCGTGGAACGCCCCGCGTAAGTCCTAATGAAGTACCTTTTTAATGTCATTCTGCCGAGAGGCCGTTGCCAAAGAATCTTGTTAGCTTCTATTCCAGGCTTTAGCGCAAGTGGTGGGCAAGCGAACGCCGCCGGGATTCTTTGGGACCGACGCGGGGCACGGGCCTTCGGAAGAATGGTAGGGGGGGGTTGCCTGGCGGGCTACGTCGTTCCGGTGCAACGCCGCTATGGTGACGCAAATGGCAGGAAAAAGACGTACGCCCGGCGGGATGGCTGATTTGAGGACGGGCTGCCATTAACGCAAGAAAAAGATTCCATCTTTATCGTTTTGCGGTAATGAACTACTTCTCCGATAGAAAGTCGGTCCCCTACGGATGGAATCTTTGAGCGGGGGATTTTTGCCGCCTTTTTCACCGCCCTTGTGGATGTGATCACCGTTGGCGAGACCGACCCAGACCTTCCAGTCGTTCCACGACGGGTTTAAAAACCTGGAAGGTCTTTGGAACTTCCACCCTTGCGGGTATTCCACACCACCGCAGCCTCAACGTTTGTCACCGTACCTTGCCCTGGGATAGGATCGTTGCCCGGCGTACGTGGCGGTGAAATGGCGTCAAAAGCCCCCTTTTTATGCGTACGAATGGTCTGGGTGGAAAGCATACGCGTTTCGGACCTGTTTTCCCGGAGGGCGCAGGATAGGGCAGGTAATTTTGGGTAGTTCAGCACCCGCGTAAGAAAAAGCCTGATTTAAAGCCGTTCCTCGGCCCCTTACCGTCTTGGGGAGCAACGTGGGCTATTTGGGCTGGACGCGAACGGTTTTCCGGGCTTGTTAGACCTTGCCCAAGGCCCCTCAGCGTACCTATCAATGGTCGTTTTTGTAGAAATAACCGGCTTATCTTACCTGAACGCTTGCGTTTACCGGGGAGCTACCTTTCTATGGATGGGAATATTTACGGAATATTTTTCTGTACTTTCCACTGAACTTACTCCACTTTTCTATGCGATACTTTACGAAATCAGAAAAAAATTACCCGGTAAGGCTGCTAAGGCAACTCCTCTTTTGGACTTTTAGCTGCTTCCTGTGCTACCCACCGGCCTTTGCGCAGGACGCGGTGCTGGTCAAGGATATCCTTTCCGGCGCTGATCACGGCTCTCCGTATGGGCTGACCAATGTGAACGGCACTTCATATTTTTGGGCTGATGATGGTACGCACGGATATGAACTGTGGAAGAGCGACGGCACTACCAGTGGAACTGTACTGGTCAAGGATATTAATCCCGGAGCCAATTGGAGCAGTCCAGAACATATGACCAATATGGTTAATGTGAGTGGCACGTTATATTTTTCGGCTACTGATGGAACTACTTGGGCAGAACTGTGGAAGAGCGATGGCACTACCGCCGGAACCGTTATGGTCAAGGATATCTCGCCCGGAGCCGGTAGCAGTTGGCCGGACAATCTGGTTAATGTGAACGGCACGTTGTATTTTTTGGCCTATGATGGCGTTCACGGAAAAGAACTCTGGAAGAGCGATGGCACTACCGCCGGAACTGTTATGATCAAGGATATTCTGCCGGGAGGCGTGGGTAGTAACAGCTTTCCGTCCTATCTGACTAATGTGAACGGCACCTTGTATTTTCAGGCCCAAGATGGCATTCACGGATATGAACTCTGGAAGAGCGATGGCACTACCGCCGGAACTGTACTGGTCAAAGATATTCTGCCCGGAGCCAGTAGCAGTAGGCCGTCCGATTTGACCCATGTGAACGGCATGTTGTATTTTGTGGCCTATGATGGTACGCACGGATATGAACCGTGGAAGAGCGATGGCACTACCAGTGGAACTGTACTGGTAAAGGATATCCGGCCTGGACACTATAGCACTGACATCTATCCATCCGATCTGATCAATGTGAACGGCACTTTGTATCTTTCGGCTGATGATGGCGTTCACGGAAAAGAACTCTGGAAGAGCGATGGCACCACCGCCGGAACGGTCATGGTCAAAGATATCTCGCCCGGAGCCAGTAGCAGTGGGCCGAACAATCTGGCTAATGTGAACGGCACGTTGTATTTTTTGGCCTATGATGGCGTTCACGGAAAAGAACTCTGGAAGAGCGATGGCACTACCGCCGGAACCGTACTGGTCAAGGATATTCGGCCTGGACTCATTTCTGGCGATCTGTTCAATCTGACTGACGTGAACGGCACTTTGTATTTTGTGGCTGATGATGGCACCCACGGATATGAACTCTGGAAGAGTAACGGTACCACCGCCGGAACTATTATGGTCAAGGATATCTTGCCCGGAGACGGTTATAGTGAGCAGGGTGGTCTGACTGACGTGAATGGCACATTGTATTTTTCGGCTAATGATGGCACCCACGGGCAAGAACTCTGGAAACTAGGTCAAAATCAAGTCATTACTTTTGCTCCCCTGGCCGACCGGCTCAACAACGGGGCGCCCTTTAACCTGGTGGCTACGGCCAGTTCGGGCTTACCCGTCTCCTTCACCGTGGTCAGCGGTCCGGCCACCGTTAGCGGCACTACCCTCACCCTCACCGGGGGGGCTGGGCACCGTCGTCGTACGCGCCTCCCAGGAGGGCAACCTGGCCTACAATGCCACCAGCCTGGAGCGCAGCTTCAACGTCACTGCTCCGCCCGCTAACCTGGTTGCGCTGACTGATCCCCTGGACGGGGCGGTCAACGTTCCAGTGGACGTCCCTTTGTCTTGCAATGGTATCGCCAACGCCACCAATTATATCTTCGAAGCGAACCCCGACATCAACTTCAACCCCGCCACTGCCATCGTCAGGACATCATCCTACGCATCAGTATGGTACTATGGCCTACAGTACAATACGACCTACTACGTGCGGGTGAAAACGGATCTGCCACCCGCCACCTGGGGGGTAGTGAAAAGCTTTACTACCGCTCAGCCCGCTAATCCAGCCCTGACTGATCCCCTGGATGGGGCAGTTAATGTTCCAGTGGACGTACCGCTGAATTGTAACAGGATCACCAATGCCACCAGCTATACCTTTGAGGCTAATCCGGACGTGAACTTCAACCCCGCTACTGCCGTCATCAGAACGGTACCAATCACGGAAGGCACAGCATTATGGTTCTATGGTTTACAGTATAATACGACTTACTACGTGCGGGTGAAAACCGATCTTCCAGCGCCCGCCACCTGGGGCGTAGTGAAAAGTTTTACTACCGCTCAGCCCGCTAATCCAGCTTTGACTTCTCACCCTGACGGGGCGGTTAATGTGCCAGTGGATGTCCCTTTGTCTTGTAATGGCATCACCAATGCCACCAGTTACACCTTCGAGGCTAATCCTAACGTGAACTTCAACCCCGCCACTGCTATTGTCAAGACGATACCAATCACGGAAGGCACAGCCGTGTGGTTCTATGGGCTAGCGTACAACACGACCTACTACGTGCGGGTGAAAACCGATCTGCCAGCGCCAGCTACCTGGGGCGTAGTGAAAAGCTTTACTACTCAAATGGCTCCTGGCGGTCGAATCTCAGTGAGCGAGCCAACCTCGGTTATCCAAGCAATCGTCTCTCCTAATCCATTTTCTGAAGAAGTAAGGGTGCTCATAAAAAGTAGTAAAGACGAGCCTGTTCAAT
>JANMZB010000416.1:0-1115 GCA_031382725.1 Sphingobacteriaceae bacterium
CATGCGGAAGCAGAGGCACTCTCTATGCTCCTCGTGGAGTTTAAAGAGCTATTCGCCTGGAAGCCGAGCGACATGCCCGGAATAAGTAAGGAAGTGATCGCCCACGAGCTCAATATCGATCCTAGCATCAGGCCGATCGCCCAAAAGCAGCGCACCGTAGGGGAAGAAAATGGAATAGCAATCCGCCAAGAGGTGGGTAGGCTAATTGATGCCAACTTCGTGAAGGAAATTCGATTCCAAACTTGGGTGGCAAACCCGGTTTTGGTAAAAAAGAATAACGGCAAGTGGAGGATGTGTATCGACTTTAGGGATCTTAATAAAGCCTGCCCCAAGGATTCCTACCCATTGCCTCGCATTGACCAGCTAGTCGATGCCACATCCGGCCATGAGCTCTTAAGCTTCATGGATGCATATTCAGGATACAACCAGATCCGTATGGCTGAAGGGGACGCTCAGCACACTGCTTTCTATGTTGATAGTGATATCTATCACTATACGGTCATGCCCTTTGGGCTTATAAATGCGGGGGCCACCTACCAAAGAATGGTAAACAAGCTGTTTGCAGGAATGATCGGCGACACCATGGAGGAGTACGTCGACGACATGCTTGTAAAGTCAATCAAAAGCGTCGACCATGTTAAAGACTTGAGGAAAACCTTCGAGCGCATGCGTCTCCACCAGGTGCGCCTCAACCCATCAAAATGCGCCTTTGGTGTTCACTCAGGCAAGTTTTGGGGATATATGGTCAGTCAAAGGGGAATCGAGGTCAATCCTGAGAATCTGGAAGCAATAGAAGGGATGAGGAGCCCAACATGTCATCGTGAGGTACAGTGCCTAAATGGGAGATTAGCGGCGCTCAACCGTTTCTTATCCAAATCAGGAGAGAAGTCACTACCCTTCTTCCAAGTATTGCGCGCCAACAAGAAGTTTGAATGGACTCCTGAGTGTGAAAAGGCGTTTCAAGACCTTAAGCAGCACCTCAGGACGCTCCCACCCCTGACAAAACCATCAAAGGGCGACGCCCTTTATCTATACTTGAGTATCAGTCGTGTAGCTGTTAGCTCAGTCTTAGTCAAAGAGTTGGAAAAGGGATAAGCCCTGGTGTATTATGTATC
>JANMZB010000433.1:0-1824 GCA_031382725.1 Sphingobacteriaceae bacterium
ATTTCCGCAAGAGGATTTTGGAAAGTACCATTCTCAAAATTTAGATTGCCATATTCATCATACAATGCTGGTGCATTAGGAGCCAGATTACGAGATGTTCGAGTAATGTCAGTTGCAGCTAATACATTATTCTGTGACGTATACCCGCCAGAAAATACCAGTTTGAACTTTTTATCATCGCTCATATGATTCATACTGAAATGAACTCCACCTTTATCATATCTAAAATCACCAGGCAAAACAGTAGTTTCCGTTCTGTAAGTTCCACTCAGCAAAAATTGCGTTTGTTCAGAACCTCCAGATATGGAGGTTTGTACATTGTGAATTTCGGTTGTACCGCCCATAAGAACCTTTTGCCAGTCGGTATATCTACCTTGATCCCACGTACCGTTAATATCATATGCAGTATCGGGATATGTAGTTATACCGTCATTTTCAAAACCCTGCCTACGCATTTCGAGGTATTGTTGCGTGTTCATGAGTTTTGGCATTTTAGTTACCTTTCCTATGCCGGTTGATGCATTTACAGAGACTTTGGTTTTCCCTGTTTTTCCTTTTTTAGTTGATATCAATACTACACCATTTGCACCACGTGAACCATAAATCGCTGTAGCATCCGCGTCTTTTAATACTTCGACACTTTCAATATCCGATGGGTTAATACTGTTTAATGGGCTAGTCATACTTGCTGTCCCGCTGTTAATAGTTGCAAAACCAATCGTTTCAGATGAATACGGCACACCATCAATTATATACAGAGGCTCGTTACCGTTCTCACGCAGACTATTTAAACCTCTAATTTTGATCTGAAACCCACCACCTGGCGTTCCACCGTCTTGAATAATATCCACGCCAGCCATTCGACCCTGCATTGTTGCTAGTACGTTTGATACTGGCTGTTTTTCTATATCCTTAGAGGTAATCCTCGCAATACTTCCAGTACGTTCTTTGTCTTTTACTTTATAATACCCAGCATTGATCGTTACTTCCTTAAGTTGGGTATTATCTTCGGACAATATTACTTTTATAGAAGTTTGGTTTCCAACCGAAATTTCCTGCTTGGCATAACCAATAAATGAAAAAACGAGCACGTCTGTTGAACTAGCCGTAATCGAAAAATTACCTTTTTCATCTGTTACTGCTGTAATAACAGTTCCCTTAACTATAACTGTTACACTCGGCAGTGGTCCCGAAGCATCGGAGACAGTTCCGGTAATTTGTTGTTGCAACTGCTTCGTATAGCTTCCAAACGTTAGTTCGGATGCCTTAACTTGATTGGAAAGCAGTATGGCAAAAATAAAAATACAAAGACAGGAAGGCCTGCCTTTATTTAATGAAAGATTTTTCATAAATTTAGAAAGGATTAAAATTGAACAATAGTTTGGTTTTCTCTTGCCTTCTATGCTAGTATTCGACCACGATACATAGAGGGCTTTTCTTGTTAATTAATTCACCATAGGCATAATTTGGTTTTTGGTTATTTATAAGTTAATAGCTATTTTTTGTGTGGTTTTAAGATCTGCAATTTTTCAGGTAAATTGTATATGGCGAAGCTGATAGCATAATAAACCCGGCCCTTCCCCCGACTAACTCAGCAGGATACCAGTACAGGGCCAGGCATTACAAAAATGAAATAAATGAAACTACACCATAGGCGAACCGATAATGGTTAAACATAGGGCTGCGATTCTTTTTTATATATCGTGAAGTAGCTTCGAGAAGTTGAGGATGTTGCCGAAAAAAAAGAGGCGCGGGTACTCAGCTTATTGCATCGGAGGTACTGGTATACCCGCACACGAATAAGTGAGCCCACGCCCTTTAAGG
>JANMZB010000456.1:0-4073 GCA_031382725.1 Sphingobacteriaceae bacterium
ACGCAGGGTCATGTAGAGGGTTACGCCTTGCTCCTGGCTTAGGGTTTGCAGTTCTCCCGATATGTCCTGATTGATGCTGAAGTGAACCAATGCTCCGCGGCTGCTTTGTACGGCGGGGCGCAGGTGATCGGTTGGCAGTTCAAGCGGTGATACGTTTGCTAGTTTCTCTTTCCAGTAGCTGAGTTTGCTCGCCAGCACCTGGCCTTCCAGGTACGAGCGTTGCCAGATGGCATAATCGGCATATTGCACGGGCAAGGCTGGCAGGTTTTCCCTGCGGCCGGTGGTGTAAGCGGTATACAGCTCGACCAGTTCGCCTACCAGGATGGATCGTGACCAGCCGTCGGAGGCGATATGATGCAGGGTAACAATCAGAATATATTCTTCTTCTTTGATTGTGATAAGGAGGGCGCGCAGCTTCGGATCTTGTGAGAGATCGAAAGGTACTACGATCAGTTCTTTGATGCGGCTTTTCAGTGCTGAGGGGTCATCCCGGTAGGGGCTGCCATCTGACTGAGTCATTACATCTGCTGTTATGTTTTCGATCTTCTGCCAGGCCTGACCGCTTTCCTGGTAAATGGTGGTTCTTAGTACTTCGTGGCGGTTAACGATTTCCCCCAGTGCTTTATTCAGCGCCGGGATATTGAGTTTGCCGGATAGTTTGAGTACGGCAGGTACGTGGTATTGTACGCTGCCTTCCAGCTGATCTATAAACCATAACCGCTCCTGGCTAAAGGAGAGCGGGATTTGTGCGGGGCGGGTTTGTGCGCCTACAGCGGGTAATAAGGTGGTGGCGGTGTTGCCAGCGGTTTGCTGTACTTCCAGTTGAGCAGCCAGGGTGGCTACGGTTGGGTAGTCGAACACATCGCTGATCGGCAGCTCGGCTTTAAAGGCTTTGCGGATGGCCGAGATCAGCCGTACGGCTAGCAAAGAATGGCCGCCGAGCTCGAAAAAATCATCGTGAACGCCTACCTGGTCTACTTCGAGTATGTTTTGCCAGATTTCGGCCAGCTGGGTTTCGGTGGCGTTTCGCGGTGCAGTATACTCCTCGCTCTTTTGTTCTGCTTCGTCCGGATCGGGCAGGCTCTTGCGGTCTACTTTCCCGTTAGGGGCTAAGGGCAGACTTTCTAGTTCCATTACCACCGTGGGTACCATGTAATCGGGAAGTTTGCCCCTTAGGTAGCCTTGAAGTGCTTCGCGGTCGAACGTTTGTTCTCCTACTACATAGGCGACCAGGCGTTTGTTGCCTTGTTTGTCGTCTAAGCCCAGTACTACGGCTTGTTTAACCAAATCGCTTTCCTGGATTACGCTCTCGATCTCACCTAACTCAACACGGTAGCCCCGGATCTTGACCTGGTCGTCTACACGACCTAAAAATTGGATGTTCCCGTCTGATTGGTATTTTACTAAATCGCCGGTAGCGTACATTAAAGAAGTCCCTTCCTTAATGAATGGGTTGGGTACAAACTTTTGTTTGGTTAGTTCTTCGTTATTAAGATAACCTCGTGCCAAACCATCGCCTGTTATATACAGTTGCCCGGGGACACCGATGGGGCACAATTTTAAAGCTGAATTTAGTATAAGAACTTTCGTTTTCGAAAAAGGCTTACCAATTGGAATGGTAGAGTCGTATCGGATTCCGGGTTCTACAACACAAAGCAATTTTCCAATAGTCGTTTCAGTAGGGCCATAATGATTTACAATCTGGCAATCGGAGCCTGATGAACGTATCGTTTGAACGATTTTTTCTGATAATGCTTCGCCCCCAAAAATGATCAGTTTGGTTGGAAGTAATAATTTGTCATCATCATTTAAAGCTTTCCAATGAGATGGTACGATTTTAAGACATTCGATTGAATGTCGCGCAAAATATCCATGAAGATACTCGGTGTTGTTTACAGACTCTTTACTGAACAAATGCAAAGCACCGCCAGTCGCTAATGATCCATAAATAACTGTATTTCCCAAGTCGGTAGCGATCGAGGAAACCAGAGCAAATGACTTGCAATTATCAAGCTGTACTTTGTTTATCAATCCCTCAACATAATCTACAAGATTTCCCTGCTCCACCATCACACCTTTCGGTTTACCGGTTGAGCCTGACGTGTAAATGATATAGGCTAATTGCTGAGCTTTGACATTTGAAGTAAAAGTATCATCCTGCTCGCTAAGAATCGATTCAATTTCAATTACATTTAAGCCTGTGCTAACAGGAAGATCGGCACTTTTTTGTTTACTGCTTATAACAATAAACGCTTTGGTATCTTCCAGCATGAAGCTGATACGCTCTTGGGGGAAATCCGTTTCTATAGGCACATAAGCGCAACCGGCTTTCATAATACCAAGCATTCCCACAATCATATTAATGCCTCGTTCGATAAACAAGGGAACAAGCATTTCATCTGTGGTTTTATGACTGTGGAGATATTTAGCAAGCCTGTTAGAACGCTTGTCTAACTCCTGGTAAGTAATCTGCTCATTCTCAAAAACTACAGCAATATTATCAGGAGTTTTGGTTGCCTGATCTTCAAATAAATCTATAAAACTCTTATCCATTATTACTCTTGCATCTTGTTAAACTCATTTAGCAATTGTTGCTCCTCTTCTTCAGTCAACATTTGCATTGAATCTATAATCTGGCCCGGATCTGTCACCACTGCTTTTAAAAGCATATTGAAATGCCCGGCCATTCTGTTAATTGTATCTTCTCTAAACAGGTCGGTATTGTATACGATTAGTATGTGTAACCCTTTGGAATTTAAAGATACGTGAAATGTGATGTCTACTTTTGATATTTTTATTTCAACTGCTTCGCTGGATAATTCAACCTCTCCAAAGCCCAATTCTGTCCGTTCCGGGGTATTAAGCAACACCAGCATCACCTGAAATAAAGGCGAGCGTGACAAATCTCTCTCTTTTACAACTTCTTCTACAACCTTTTCAAAAGGTACATCCTGATACTCGTAAGCTTCGAGCATAGTAGTTTTTACCTCTTGCAGGAATTCGGTGAATGGTAAACTTTCATCAACCTGATTGCGCAGTGCCAGTGTGTTCACAAAAAAACCAATTAATCCTTCCAGCTCTTGCTGAGGGCGGTTTGCAATTGATGCTCCGACGCAAATGTCATGGTCGCCGCTATACTTATTCAGCAATACATTAAAGGTTGCCAATAAGGTCATATACAGCGTAACACCCTGATGATTGCTTAACTGATTTAATTGATCAGAGAGTTCTTTATCAATCTGGAGACTGGTAGCAGCGCCATTTACAGTCCTGATGTCAGGGCGATTGAAATCGGTGGGGAGTTGAAGGGTTTGGACATCCCTCAACTTTGTTTTCCAGTATTCCTTTTTTCGATCCCATAATTCCCCGCCAGAATATTTACGCTGCCAGATCGCGAAATCCGCGAATTGTACAGGAAGTTGCGGCAAGTTAGGTTTACGTTTTGTGATGAATGAATCGTACAGTTCTACAACTTCTTTAACCAAAATCGGCATTGACCAGGCATCGGAAGCAATATGATGAAGAACTACCACAAGCCGGTAATCATCCGTATCCAATTTAAGCAAATTAGCGCGCAACATATAATCTGAAGCAAGGTCGAATGGTAATGTAATTAAGTTTTCGATAGCTGTTTTGAGCCTGTCGGCATTATTACTATACGGAGAACCATCCACCTCTACGAGTTTCCAATTATCCGAATTTTTTATCAGTTGAAATGGTTTCCCATCGGCTTCAACATAAACCGTTCTTAAAACTTCATGACGATTCAAGATTTCCTTAATAGAATTCTCGAGTGCGCTTAAATTCAGATTGCCTTTCAGCTTTAAAACGGTCGGTTGATTATATTGAACGCTTCCTTCTAACTGATGAATAAACCATAGACGTTCCTGACTGAATGACAATGGTATTTTTGAAGTACGACTTCCAACTTCAATTGGAGGCATACTAAATCCTTTATCTAGTTGATCCAGAGAATTAGCCAGTTGATAAATAGTGGGATGAATAAATAACTCCCGAATACTCATATCTATATTTAGTTCCCTTCTGATACCGGAAATAACACGCATCGCTAA
>JANMZB010000463.1:0-1105 GCA_031382725.1 Sphingobacteriaceae bacterium
AGAACTCGAAAAGGCGACAGGCTCAGACATGTCCGAGGCAACAAAGGTTAGACGTTTGTTAAGATCCCTACAAGTTGCAACCATGAGTGTTCCTGTCGCCACTATCAGGGCTCAAATCGACCTTCGTAGTAACTTTGACGCATGCGTCAACTACCTGCGATCATTCATATCGGCCACGTCCCAAGATGAAAGCCGAAACATTTCAGCAGTTGAAGATGATATATCTTCCGATTACAAGCGCATCAAGAAACCTGAGAAGAAATTTGATAGAAATCGAAAGAACAAGAAGGATCCCAAGAAAGATGATGGCAAGAGTATCTTCCGATACTACAAGCGACCGGAGTGGGACAAACTTCCACAGGCAACTCGTGATAAAGTTGTCCAACATCGCAAACGACAGATCGCTGAAATGGCTACCAAAGAAGAGGAACAAATCACTGATTCCACATCCCAGCGTAAGCGTTCCGTCAAACCCAAATCTGATTGACAGGTGATGGCAGCTGGGAGCGAACACCTCGATCGTACCATTGCTGCCATGGATTATGCGGATGCTGTTCGAAATATCGAAATAGAAGATTGGTTCAAAGTCGAGCTTGATAGCCATGCTGATACATGCTGTGTCGGTATGGATGTGCTCATTGTCAATGAGACACAGCGCAGCGTCAAAGTCACACCGTTCCTCAAGTCTCTTGGAACCGTTACCCATGTGCCCATTGTCTCTGCCGCCATTGCATATGACGACCCAAAAACTGGTACCGTCTTCATTCTGGTCATTCATCAAGCACTGCATTTTAAGGAAATGAATCACTGCTTGTTGTGTCCAATGCAACTTCGGCTAAATGACGTTTCTCTTAATGAGAGACCAAAGTTTTTGAGTGCAGCTCCGACTGAACATGACCATGCACTAATTGTTGAAGACTTGTTAATTCCTTTGGATTTGTCTGGGGTTACATCATATTTTCCAGCAAGAAAACCAACGCTAGAAGAATACAAGTCTTGCTCACGAATTGAGCTTACCTATCCAGACCCTGAATGGAAACCCCATGATGTTTTATATTCAGTAGAGGAATCTCGGTTCCTACATAATACCAATGACCCCCTGCGA
>JANMZB010000468.1:0-1102 GCA_031382725.1 Sphingobacteriaceae bacterium
ACGCTACCTTCTACAATTAGGGTGGCCAGCACAAGAAATCTTTGGCATCATTGAAGCGTCCAAAGAAGGATTCTTTTCAGGGATTAGCTATGCCAGCAACGTGTTTAGAAAACACCGATTGAGGCAGGCGCAAAAAGCGCAGATAGCTTCTTACATCAATCAAATTGCTGCCTGCTATGAATAACGTGGAACATGAGTTACGAATAGAAGTCAGGCAACAAATGTCCACGTGTAGCAAGGAAGTTACACCTGTTCTTTGCCAAATGATCCAAAGCAAAGAAGGATACTTAAAGGCAGAAGAAATGGTCATCCGATATGCCTTGCAAAACCAAGTATCCATAGGGGCTGCCATCGCACAACTTGAAGTGGAATTGGAGTAGAAACCAGTAATCCTAGCAACCATGAAAACACCAGATAAAGTGGTTTTTCTAAAAAACCAAATTTCCAGATTGAAAGGGCAAATTACCCTTTTGATGGCCAAGATAAAGCTATACCTCTACCTTAGCCATCTGGAATTTAACCCACGGTTCATTGACCATTGGATAGATGATGCTACGGAAAACGTGGAGGATACCTTAACGCAAATCCAACAGGGTGGCATTACCAAAATACAGGAACAAAGGATTCTAAAATTACTGCAAGCGGTGCACCGTGAAGCGAATACAAACCCACATTCCTAAACCAAATATGTATGATCCATCTTGATTTATTCAGCGGTACGGGTGGGTTTGCCAAAGGCTTTATAGAAGCGGGCTACAGCTTCGATACCCATTATTTCAGTGAGGTGAACAAATTTGCTATTGCCAATTATCAATACAATTTTAAACACGCACAATATGTTGGAAAAATTGAAGAAATCGACACCAAGGAACTCCAAAAACCCGACCTTATCACCTTTGGATTTCCTTGCCAGGACTTGTCCATGGCAGGCAGCAGAACGGGGCTGTCAGGCAAAAGAAGCGGATTGTTCTTTGAAGCGATCCGCCTCATCAAAGCATTTAAGCCCCGTGTATTTATCTTTGAAAACGTCAAAGGACTATGCTCCACCAATGAAGGCAGGGACTTTGAAATCGTACTTAAAGAAATTGCCAACCTTGGGCTT
>JANMZB010000511.1:0-7525 GCA_031382725.1 Sphingobacteriaceae bacterium
GAGCCATTTTAGCTGCCCGTCAAACACTTGTTTCTAAAATTCTTGAATTAGAAAAAGACGAGATCTTCAAAAAATATAAAGACCGTGTTGGCGAAATCATCACCGGAGAGGTTTATCAGGTTTGGAAAAAAGAAACGCTTGTACTTGATGATGAAGGCAATGAATTAATCATGCCAAAAACAGATCAAATACCAGCCGATTACTTTAAAAAAGGCGATTCATTGCGTGCAGTGATCTCTAAAGTGGAGATGATTAACAGCAATCCTAAAATTATTATTTCGCGTACCGCACCAGAATTTCTACAGCGTTTATTCGAAATGGAGGTTCCTGAGATTTTTGATGGTTTGATCGTAATAAAGAAAATTGTTCGCGAGCCAGGAGAACGTGCTAAAGTAGCTGTAGAATCTTACGATGATCGTATTGATCCGGTCGGAGCCTGTGTAGGAATGAAAGGTTCACGTATTCATGGTATTGTGCGTGAGCTTAAGAATGAAAATATCGATGTAATTAATTACACCAATAACAACTCATTATATATTCAGCGTGCACTTAGCCCTGCTAAAATCACCACTATTAAATTAGATGATGAGGATAAAAGAGCAGCAGTGTATTTGAAACCAGATCAGGTTTCGCTTGCAATTGGCCGTGGCGGTCATAACATTAAACTTGCGGGTAAACTTACCGGTTATGAGATTGATGTTTACAGAGAATCTGATGTTGACGATGAAGATGTGGACTTAGAAGAGTTCTCTGACGAAATTGACGGTTGGATAATTGATGAGTTTAAAAGAATTGGTTTAGATACTGCTAAATCAGTAATTGAATTATCAGTTGATGAATTAGTAAGGCGTACAGATTTGGAAGAAAGCACTGTAAAAGAAGTAGTAGCGATACTAAGAGCAGAATTTGAATAATTTTTTGATTCAGGTTTAACAGCTCAATAAGAATATAAAAACGTACTTTTGTACAAATTTTTTAAGAGGTAATTTTTTTTGATGTCAGAAGGTAAAAGCATAAACTTACTCAAAGCTGCAAAAGAGC
Organism: Sphingobacteriaceae bacterium; assembly: GCA_031382725.1. Lineage (GTDB taxonomy): Bacteria > Bacteroidota > Bacteroidia > Sphingobacteriales > Sphingobacteriaceae > Paradesertivirga. Next base: position 1,042 of record JANMZB010000511.1, read on the forward strand.
TGAATATCGGCTTGTCGACCGCGGTAGAGTCTTTAAATAAGAAGGGCTATAAGGTAGAACCTAAGCCTAACACAAAGCTCACCGAGGAGATGTATGAAGCGTTGTTGAAGGACTATCAGGGCGATAAAATCGTACGTGAAGAAGCAAGGCAGATCGTAATTGGTAAGATCCGTCGTGATGATGCACCTGCTGCTGCACCAGAAAAACAAGAATCTCATCGCGGCAGCGATTTTGAACAAGAAGAAATTTTAATAAAAAATACAGGATCATTTATTCCTCCACCATCCGAAAAACCTAAACCGGCACCTGCTCCTGCTCCTGCTCCTGCAGAGGCACAGGATGAAGGCACTTTACCGGGTGTTAAAGTTGTTGGAAAAATTGATCTGGCGTCATTTGGTAAAGGCAGATCTGAACCGAAAATTGAGAACAAGGATGTTCCTAAAGTTGAAGCTCCGGAAGTTGAAGCACCGGTTGAAACAAAACCAGAGCCACAACCTGAAATCAAACAGGAACCAGTTGCAGTAGAAGTTGAAGCGGCTCCAAAAGCTGAAATACCTCAACCAGTACCTGCGCCAGAAGAACCTAAAGCTGTTGTTCCTACACCCGAGGCACCAATTGCACTTGTAGCTGAGCAACCCGACGCTACAGAAGAGGTAGATGATGAAATTATCCGCGCAAAAGCTCAACGCTTAAGTGGTCCGAACGTAGTTGGAAGAATTGATTTATCTTCTCAGCAATCAACGCGCAGAAAAGATCAGCCGGTTGCTTCTTCCTCGAACGTTGCAGGAAACGATCAGAAACGTAAACGTAAACGTAAAGAAGGTGGTCCGCAAGGTACTCCGGGCCAGGTTCAGCCTGGTCAGAGTCAAACCGGAGCAAGGCCATCAGCACCGGGACAACCGGGTACACGCCCGCCTGCGGGAGCCGATAATAAATCTCAGCATCCGGGTCGCCCCGATTTTAGAGGCCGTAAACAGCAAATGGGCGAACGCCCGGCTGGCGGAGGCTCCAAAGAAGAACCAACAGAAAAAGAAATACAAGATCAGATTAAAGCTACACTTGCAAGATTAAGCGGTGCCGGTAAATCTGGAAAATTCGCTCAGCGTGCAAAGTTCCGCCGTCAGAAGCGTGATGACGTAGCACAGTCTGCCGAAGACCTCGCATTAGAGAATGAACTTCAATCCAAAGTACTTAAAACAACCGAGTTTGTAACTGCAAACGAGCTTGCAAGTATGATGGATGTTCCGGTAACTCAAATCATTTCGACTTGTATGAGTTTAGGAATGTTTGTATCCATTAACCAACGATTGGATGCCGAAACGCTGACCATCGTGGCTGATGAATTTGGATATGTAATTGAGTTCGTTAAACCGGAAGATGAGGAAGCTAGTCTTGAGCAGGAAGATAATGAAGAAGATTTAATATCCAGAGCGCCGATCGTAACCGTAATGGGTCACGTAGATCATGGTAAAACATCGTTACTCGATTTTGTTCGTAAAACGAACGTTATCGGTGGCGAAGCCGGAGGTATTACGCAACACATTGGTGCTTACGAAGTAACGCTTGAAGATGGTCGAAAAATAACATTTTTAGATACACCGGGTCACGAAGCCTTTACGGCGATGCGTGCGCGTGGTGCCAAAGTGACCGATATTGCAATTATTGTAATTGCAGCTGATGATAGCGTGATGCCTCAAACCCGTGAGGCTATTAATCATGCACAAGCTGCAGGTGTTCCATTGGTTTTTGCTTTTAGTAAAGTAGATAAGCCGGGAGCTAATACAGAAAGAATTCGTGAACAACTTTCTGCTATGAATATTCTGGTAGAAGATTGGGGTGGAAAGTATCAATCGCAAGAAATATCTGGTAAAACAGGTATGGGCGTAGATCTTTTACTTGAGAAAGTATTACTTGAAGCTGAATTACTAGAGCTTAAAGCAAACGCAAACAAGCGTGCAACCGGAACGGTAATCGAAGCTGCACTGGATAAAGGACGCGGTATTGTAACTACCGTTTTAATTCAGGCTGGTACGTTACGAGTAGGTGATCCGATCTTAGCTGGAAGTTTTAGCGGTAAAGTAAAAGCGTTGACAAATGAACGCGGACAAAAGGTAGATCATGCAGGCCCGTCAACACCGGTGCAGGTTTTAGGTATGCAGGGCGCGCCAACAGCTGGAGATAAATTTAATTCCCTGGCAAGTGAAGTGGAAGCTCGTGAAATCGCAAATAAACGTTTGCAATTACAACGTGAGCAAGGACTTCGTACCCAGAAACATATTACTCTTGATGAGATTGGCCGTCGTTTAGCGATTGGTAACTTTAAGGAGCTTAATATCATTGTTAAGGGTGACGTGGATGGATCGATCGAAGCTTTATCTGATTCGTTATTGAAATTGTCTACCGAGCAGATTCAGGTTAATATTATACATAAATCTGTAGGTCAGATTTCAGAATCTGATGTATTGTTAGCATCTGCATCTGATGCGATAATAATTGGTTTCCAGGTTAGGCCGTCTGGTGGTGCACGTAAGTTAGCCGAGGCAGAAGAGATCGATATCCGATTGTATTCTATTATCTACGATGCTATCAATGAAGTTAAAGCTGCGATGGAAGGTATGCTTGCTCCTGAGTTTGAGGAACAAATTATTGCTAACGTAGAAATTCGCGAAACATTCAAAATCACTAAGGTGGGTACTATCGCTGGTTGTATGGTTCTTGATGGTAAAATCAACCGGAATAGTAAGATCCGAATTATTCGTGAGGGTGTAGTTGTTTACACCGGTGAACTGGCTTCCTTAAAACGATTTAAAGACGATGTCAAAGAAGTGGCCAAGGGTTATGAATGCGGATTAAACATTCAAAACTTTAATGATATCCAGGTTGGTGATATAGTTGAGGCCTACGAACAAGTAGAAGTTAAACGAAAACTTTAGTTCTGTTTCAGAAACTGATAAAACAAAAATGGCGGTACATATTGTATCGCCATTTTTGTTTAAAGATTTTTAGAATTACACGGAATCGTCAAGTAAAAAAACAATTAATTCTTTTGGGCCATGCGCCCCTAGTACAAGTGTCTTTTCGATATCTGCCGTACGGCTTGGTCCGGTAATGTTTGATACAAGGCTAGGCAACTTATCGTCGTATTTGGTTTTAAGAAGCTTAAAGGCATCTTTAAGATCCAGCACTAACTGAGAGGAATAGGCTACCACGATGTGGCAATGTGGGTAAATACTTAACCTGCGTCCCGCCGCATTGCCATTAGAAATTAAAATACTTCCATTACGGGCAATTAAAGATTCGCAGAGTGTGATGCCTACTTCAGCTTGTAAAAAATCGGTGTCTGTGCTGTAAAATGGAAATTCATATTGACTGAGCTTTTCTTGAAGCACAGGTTCCCAACAGTAAATTTTTCTCCAGCTTTTTTCTTCGGCCAGTAGAAGAAGATTTTCTATGAATTGAAACTCATCTTCACAGAAAATAAATTTACCGGCCACAAGCGTAAGCTGTTCGGCAAATAAAACTTCGAGTAAATCTGAATAATCGTGGTATAAAGGTGCTTCTTCGAGATTTGGATACGGATTGTCACGTTTTTCTAATAACGCTTTCCGTATTTTTTTAAGCATTTTTTCTCTTGAAGTTGTTTCTCTCATTTCGTTTTCAACAAAAACAGGGTAAAGAAAAAGCCTCAGATAAATGAGGCTTTCTTAATATTTATGGCTTAATATCTATAAGCCTGCTTCAGTGCTTTTTAAAGGCTCGGTAGTGTCACCAACCGGTTCCGGATGCAAGTTCTCAGCCACCAAAGATTGATTGCCTGTATCATCGCCATTTACAAACTCGTCGTAAGTGGTACGATTATCAAACGGACGTTTACCTAAAATTTCCTCAAGGTCGCTTTGGAAAAGAATTTCTTTTTCTAAAAGTTTTTGAGCAAGTTTTTCAAGTCCTTCATGTTTTTCCTGAAGCAATCCTTTGGTGCGATCATAAACAGAACGAATTAAAAGACGTACTTCATCGTCTATCAATTCTGAAGTTTTTTCAGAATATGGTTTATTGAATTGATCTTGCTGATCATTGAACGAGATATTACCTACCTTTTCATTCATCCCGTAAAGGGTTATCATGGCATAAGATAGCTTGGTAATTCGTTCCAAATCATTTTGAGCACCTGTGGAGATCTTACCAAAGATTATATCCTCAGCAACACGACCTCCCATAGTCATACACATTCCGTCTATAAGTTGTTCGGTAGTATATAAGAATTGCTCTTTAGGCAGGTATTGCGCATAACCTAATGCTGCTACTCCGCGCGGAACAATGGAAACTTTAACCAAGGGATCAGCATGTTCCAAGAACCAACCTGCAATAGCATGACCGGCTTCGTGATAAGCAACAATCCGTTTCTCTTCAGGAGAAATGATTTTATTTCTTTTCTCTAAACCGCCAATAACACGGTCAATCGCATCCTGAAAATCATGCATATCAACCGCAACCTTGTCTTTACGGGCCGCAATTAAAGCTGCTTCGTTACAAACATTCGCGATTTCTGCACCCGCAAAACCAGGTGTTTGTGCGGATAGTTTTTTAGGATCAACTTCTTCAGCCAGTTTGATGGGAGCAAGGTGAACTTTAAAAATATGCTCACGCCCAACAAGATCTGGTTTGTCAATTGAAATTTGTCTGTCGAAACGTCCGGGACGAAGAAGTGCTGTATCAAGTACATCCGGACGGTTAGTTGCAGCCATAATGATAATTCCGGAGTCAGTACCAAAACCATCCATCTCAACCAATAACTGGTTAAGGGTATTTTCACGCTCGTCGTTTCCTCCAACAATATTGTTTTTTCCGCGAGCACGTCCAATTGCATCTATCTCATCAATAAAAATGATACATGGTGCTTTATCTTTCGCCTGGCGGAATAAATCGCGAACACGCGATGCTCCAACACCTACAAACATCTCCACAAAGTCAGATCCCGACAAAGAAAAGAAGGGTACCTGAGCTTCGCCTGCAACGGCTTTAGCTAGAAGAGTCTTACCTGTTCCGGGAGCACCAACAAGCAACGCACCTTTAGGTATTTTACCTCCAAGGTTGGTATACTTCTGTGGATTTTTGAGGAAATCGACAATCTCCATCACCTCAAGTTTTGCTTCCTCAAGGCCCGCAACATCGTTAAACGTAACGTTTACCTGAGATTCTTTATCGAATAAAGTAGCTTTTGATTTTCCAATATTAAAGATCTGACCACCGGCACCACCACCAGCACCACCGCCCATACGGCGCATAATAAATACCCAGAAACCGATCAGCAACAACACCGGAAGAATTATAGACATGAACCAACTGGCCCATGCATTATCTCTGCTATCTGCTACAACAGGGATACGCTGATTTGAAGGGAGATTTTTCTCAATTTCAAGAAGCTTCCTGTCAAGACTTTCCAGCGACCCCACGTTAAATTTATATTGCGGAGTGTTGCCGGCGGTTGCCATATTGAAATTACTTCCCTCGGCTCTTACTTCTTTGTATCTGTCAAGTTTAAGACTGTCAGGCTTGATGTAAACCTCAACAACATATAAATCATTGTTTTTAAAAGTTACGAGTTTTGATACATCTCGTCGAATCAGCATTTCGCTTTCAAATTGCTGATAACTGATAGTCTTTGTTGTAGAAGTGTTCCAGAAGTACTGTACGGCAAATAAAGCAATTATAATGGCTACGTAAAGCCACATAATATTGAATTTTGGCGGCACTGGTACTATCTTCTTTCCTGTACGTTTACGAACAGGTTTCTTATTTTCAACTTTATTATCTTTCATTTTGATTTTTAGACGTTGGCATTAAGCACTTTTATAAAATTTCATCTCTGCATCGCCCCACAAGTCTTCTATGCCATAGAATTCTCTTTTATCTGTTTTAAAGATATGCACTACCACATCTATATAATCCAATAAAACCCACTCTCCATGCTCTAATCCTTCAATTCGGTAAGGATGTTGCTTTGACGCTTTAAATACTTCATCCTCAACACTCGAAGCAATTGCTTTCACCTGAGTTGAAGATTCTGCATGACAGATTACAAAGTAATCTGCTACAGAACTGTTTATATTTCTTAAATCTAATCTTACAATTTCGTTTCCTTTCTTTTCCTGGATACCGTGTATGGCTAATTCGGAAGTGAAAGTTGATTCATTAATTGCTTTGTTTTTTAACATTAAAAAAAATTAGTTTTGATAAATTTAATTTACTCTCGATTAGTTTGCAAAATAACACTTTTTCAAGACTATTTGTTGGCCAAAATATAGTTAGGTTAAAGCGTGTTGACTCCACAAATAATTTCTTAAAGAATGAATTGTCAAAATCCACGCCATTGCCAGAGGGCACTGTTATATTGGCAGAAGAACAATATGCCGGACGTGGACAGGTAAGCAATATCTGGTATAGTGAACCTTTCAAAAATTTAACCATTAGTTTGCTGCTGTTG
>JANMZB010000513.1:0-4260 GCA_031382725.1 Sphingobacteriaceae bacterium
TCTAACCCTGGTATGGCTTAGGCGCGGGAGACTCTGTGGGGAAGAAAGATGTTAAAAGATGTTAAGCATTTTGCTGATGCATCTCATCCTGTTATTTTATGGAAACTTTCTAGAATCAGCATCCAATAAATACCAAGCCCAAACACATGAATTATCTTATCCTTTGTTTCGCAAGTATTCTCGCTGTATCTACTGGCGGATGTTCTTCAGAACCTCGAATAGCACAATCCGTCGATACCGCAAAATTATTATATAGTCAAGCCGCAATTGAGCGGCTGAAAAAAGCCATTCAACAGAGAAACGATCAATTTGACGAGGATGACAAAAGCAATGAGTATTATTCTCTTCCTCAAGGGCGGGCGGCCTATTTGATGGTATATGGACCAAGATCGCTCCAAATAAAAAAACAAATTGAAAAAAGTGAATCCTGGCAGAACGTTACCTCCGGTCTCAGCGATAAAGAGAAAGCCGATAATGTTCATTTCATAAAGACTTTGGGTGATGCCGAAACTATATTTTACCCCATTGCACTTAATCACGGAGACATGGGTTATGTTAATCTTAATTCACGCAACGCTTACCTAAAAGACTATAGCGGCTCTTGGGTATACTCCTATTCGCCGCCGGGCGAATACAGCCAAGCCAATATCTGTGCAATGTTCATTTATGAAGAAATGCCCCGTCAGGTATTACCCGCTTCGGCTCGGAACTGTATCCATTATACCGACTTCCTGATTGATACCAACGCAACCATTTTTACACAACGCGCAACCGAATACAGCAAGTTTGAAAGCTTCAAGAAAAATACAGCGCTGAACGAGCTGATAAAGCTTACGCAGGATTTCCCCGGCAAGCCGGTGTACCCTGAAAAAATGAGCGTTAAAGTAATGGAGGGGCTCGAAAACGAAGAGCGGGAGTGGGAAGTGAGACGACAAACTTATATTACCGAGGTACTCTCAAAAACAGAGCGGTTCAAGAAGTTTCTTCACGCCGCCTATCAATCTGTTGTGGCAGAAAAAGCACCTATAGACGGGGAAATAGATGAATTTGAGAGTTATGTGGAACGATTTATTTCGGCCGATGCAGCGTTGAGGCTTAAACGCGGCCGTTCCGTAATGGGCGGTTGCAGTATGGATAAACGCCCCATCACACATGCAGCCAACATCGCCAGGCTGGCAGGAGAAACCTGTTGTATGGATATTTTTCTGAGAGCACACCTCAATATTCTTTATGATCGCTTTGAGCGAATTAGCGACGGCAGTTATGCCGAAGCTGGCCGTCAAACCTATGTCCGCGAACTGGAACTTACCGGTGTAAATCTACAATATCTTATTCCGGGGACTTTGCTGTCTTCCGCGAGTTTGGCACAAGGCCATTACAGCGGCGTATTGGATCGTGCGGGCCGGGCCATTTCGGAACTTGAAGACAGAACAAAGCTATACCGGGCGATCGAAAGCCTGATCACTGATGAAAAATTGGATTATTATAACCGGATAAAGATGGTGTTCCTGGCAAGAAACTACAACCAACATCTTCTTCTCTTCGAAAGAGGGGAAGCGTTAAATAATCTACGCAAACTGCAAAACATGATGAAGGTCTTTCCTGAATACATCCGTAATCCTCTGTTGAGTACCTTGCCTTAAGCGGAAAGGGAAATGGTTAAGGAGAGTCCACTTTTATAAGGGATCGCAATTATAGAGCATTTTAATTGGACGCCTAAGCTTTGTAGGTGACAAACCGGACAGAGTCCTGTTTCTCATGGTGCGATTTAAGTCATCCTTCGGAAGACTTAAACCAGTTTGGGGTTGGTTATTCCGATTGCAGCACTAAATGGAAAGGGTTATCCGGCTCCGGTAGCTTTAAACTCTGGGGAAGAGACGGAGGAGAATACATCGTTGTAATTATACATCTTGTACACGGCAAGGACATCTATCGGCTATTGGTAGTAACCCAATAAGAGTGGAGGTGACCACCCCCTTTTATTCCCGGCGGGGGACACTGGGTGCTTAGGGATGCCGGTATATCAAGGGTTATATTTAATGGAAAATTATTGTAGCAGCAGAATGTCTAAGGCGTTATGCTGTCCCCCGCTGGCGGGGGTTAGGGGGTGGTTCTTTCCTTAATATAATCCTCAATCTTATCTACCACCAGGTTAATCTGTTCCAATACTTCATCATCACTAAACCTCAACACCGTAAAACCAATCTGCTCCAATTCTTGCTTGCGCTTGATGTCTTTTTCTGCTACTTCACCCCATTGATGTGTTAAGCCATCTACTTCAATAATTAACATGAGTTCTTTACACATAAAGTCCGCAATGTAATTGAGCACGGGGCGCTGTCGTCTGAATTGATGGCCTTGCATTTGTCTCTTGCTGAGGACGAACTTCCAGAGGCAGGCTTCAGCTTTGGTCATGGATTGGCGATTTTGATTCGCAAATTCGCGAAGGTTGGCATTGTAATGCCAGAGGTTGGATTTAGTTGCGAGGGGCATAGGTGGAGGCTAAAGTAAAAAGAAATTGGAGATGTAGGAGTTGACCACCCCCTTTTATTCCCCCGCCAGACGGGGGACATTGGGTGCTTAGGCATACAGGTATTTCAAAGATTATCACGCGTGCGCTAGCGCCGGCATCGGGCGTTTATCGGTTTGTTAGTAACAACACAACAAGAGCGGTTGTACTCCGGGGTCCAAACTCAAACCAGTAAATGCTCGCTGGAAAATCTATCTTTGTCTAAATATGGCTTACGCAAAGGAAAGAGGAAAGTTTGAAACGCTATTAGCAAAGGTGAGTGGCTTACAAAATTACGATGATAAAAGTCTTACGATTATCAACGATATTTTTGAGCAATATTCCCACTCTGTCAGGATATTAAAAAACAAAAACCCGGAAGCATTTAACGAACTCTTCCAAAACGAACTACAAACATTAAAGCTTGTTAAAAAAACGCTAAAACTAAGTGAGGAAGCAGATCGCCAGGACAATTTTGTAAAATTCAGGGATGCACTAATCGCTGCGCTGAACAGTACTATTACCGGGACAAAACAAACCTCCTAAGAGCTCGATTTTCAACATTGGTAACGTGCCATCCTCATTTTTTACACCGTTCACATCTCCGACTAATCATCTAACGATTCCTGAACATTTTATTCTTACGTCAGATGGAGCGCCACATGCCCTTTGTCGCCTGGCAGCAGAAGAGCTGCAGCTACACCTGAAAACTCAGAAAGTATGGAGCCATAATTTTGGCCTCGAAGAAAGTGATAATGGTGCCATTACCGGAAAAATGTTTGGTGTGCTGGTGGTACATACAGCCGACCATCAACTGGGTTATCTGGCAGCATTCTCCGGCAAACTGGCAGGCGGTAATCACCACGCGAGGTTTGTTCCACCCGTTTTTGATGGCCTTACCTCGAATAGTTTTTTAAACCTTGGCATGGAAAAACTAACGCGGATGAATGAGGCTATAAAAACCCTTTCTGCTATACAATCGGAAGGTACCACCGAACGGCTCAGTCGTTTAAAAACAGCACGAAAAAATCATTCTGTTTCACTACAGCGGAAGTTATTTGATCAGTATCACTTCCTTAACCGGGCAGGCATACAAAAAAGCATGAATGATATTTTCAAAAAAGCCTTGCGGAAAAATCCCCCTGCTGGCGCCGGCCAATGCGCTGCACCCAAACTACTGCAATATGCCTTTAAGCATCAGATGAAACCCCTGGCTCTGGCCGAATTTTGGTGGGGACAATCCCCAAAATCCGAAAACTGGAAACACGGGCGCTACTACCCAACCTGTGTTGAAAAATGTAAGCCGATTTTGTCGCATATGTTATCCAATTGAGAGATAACATAAGGGGATTTTATGGTATTTAACTAGCTAATACGGCGTTTATCAGCTTGGTGGGGACAACACCAACAAAAGCGGAGAGGGAAATATTTTGAAAGGTAAGAGCGTCGTTGTGGCCAATGCTGCCCTGCTGTTACTCCAAGTCCTCGCGTTTCGGCTTAGGCTCTTGGGCCGCGCAACGCTCCGGGCTTTTTGTGCCATCAGGTTTAGGTTGAAAAGACAGTGCAGCTAGGATGCTTTTTTAAAGCACTTGGACACGAGCGGCACGCTCGCGCCCAATGTCATTAAGTTAAGGGATTTTCATATGCTATCTTTCTGATTTTTAGTCACTATGGGTTTCATTTTGTTTCTGTATTTACCAACTTCTCTTTTGTTGGCTCTGTTATTTCGTATAGGAACAGTATTTTTAAGA
>JANMZB010000518.1:0-9370 GCA_031382725.1 Sphingobacteriaceae bacterium
ACTTAAAAAGGATGATGAATATCTGGAAGGATAATCTTTGGCAGCTTTTTGTCCGGCTCATTTTGATGACCAATTGTTTAACAAAAAGCCATTCTGCTTTCTATAATTATGCAAAATGACTTTTTAAGGGACGACTAGTTAGCAGCTTCCAGTTAATGCCATCTTCGTTTTCTTCATAGGCTTCTACTTTATTAATAGAAGTATTTTCGGGATAAGCCGCACGGTTTTTAATAGCATGGCCCCGGGTGATCATCACGGAAGTAAAACGAATTTTTAAGTTTCTCTATCCTCCACGAAAGTTATTGCAGAAACTTCCGATAATCTTTCCTTGCTGTTATTGGCCGCAGCAATCCACTTGTGCGATTCTTTATCTTCAATGGAAAGTTTGGTATACTCTCGCTTCCTTCGGTTAGGCTTATCTAAAGGCCGATGCCATAATTTTATATCAAAAAACCCTAAAAGGCTTCCTTGGATTGCATCAACCAGTAAGGTGCTGTGCATTTTGAAGCCCAAAACAATGTGCGGGCTATCAAGCCTTCCTAAACCACTATTTTCCTTAATTCGGTTACAATGGGAATAATAATTCCTCTCCGTAGTATCCTGAATACAAAGAACATGGCGGCCTTTATAGATTCCGGCTGAACGTTCGCATAATTCTGCAATCAAAGCATCTTCTGTCATTTTTGGATTATTCAAGAAGCGATAAATGGATTTTTGAACAGCCCTGTCGGGGCTGATTCTTCTGATGCTACAATGGGCATTTTGGGTAAGCAACTGAACTAATTGAAGCCCCTTTTTTTCAATTTAACAAAAAGATGTGGATACACGGTAGGCCCGGCTATGAGGGCGACGAAAGGATCCTAAAGCACAACTTTGTGCTTAGCTCCTACAAACTTTTCATCTTTTTAAGCAATTGCTCAATCACTTTTGGGTAATGGAGATGCTCTAATTGCTGGCCTTTAAATTTTATCATTTCTATATCGTACCCTTTTTCGATCTTAAAACGGGATTGATGAATGATCTCTCCTTCATCAAATTGTTCGTTTACAAAATGAATAGTAACTCCAGATTCTGCTTCTTTATTTTCAAGCACAGATTTATGAACATAATCGCCATACATGCCTTTACCGCCATATTTAGGTAATAAAGCGGGATGAATGTTGATTATTTTATTGGGAAAAGCTTTCAGCAGATTAGCAGGAATAAGCCATAAAAATCCGGCGAGTACAATTATATCAACCTGTAAGCTCTTAAGTAGATTAACTACTTGCTCCGATTGATAGAATTCATTCCTGTTGAAAATATGTGTAGGAATCTCGAAATTATCTGCCCGCTGAAGAACGAATGCGTCAGGATTATTGGTTAGTACAATTACAACCTCTGCATCAGTATGTTTTTTGAAATGCTCCATAATCTTTTGAGCATTGGAGCCTGAGCCTGAAGCAAAAATGGCAATCCGTTTTTTAAAATCCATAATTTATTAAGAAACCAAATATATCATTTACACCAAGCTAAACGATAAGATTGTTAAGAAACTTAATAAATTGATCACATTTTCTAAACTTCACCCGGCTAAATGGAATGCTGTAATTGATCAAATGTCAGCCTCGTCCGGAACTTGCTTTGTTTCTATAAAACGCTTAAAGTTCAGGATATCTTCTCTTATTATTTCTTCAAGTGCGGGCGTAAATTGTTTAGCCAATCCGGTTCCTAAACTGCCGATAGGCGATTGGTAACTAAAAACCACCTCTACTTCAGTTCCTCCACCTGGAGCGTCGTTAAATTCGACTTTGCCACCATGCTCTACCGGTGAACCTTTTACCGCATGCCAGCCTATAAAATGATTCTCTATCTCTTTAACGATTTCGGCCTTCCAGGATATTGGAGGGGTGTTTTTAGAAAATCGGGCTTTCCAATTCGAATGAATCGCATCCTGCTCCTTTACAGATTCTATATGTCGCATAAACAAAGGCAGGTTCTCCAGTTTTCGCCAAAATTGATATACTTCCTCACGCGGATTACTTACTGTAAACCTTTGTTTAATATTTATTACTTCCGGTCTGGTGCTATCTAATCCAAAACTTTTATAAAACGGGCAATGTCCGCTTGCGCCACGCAGTAATAGTGATCCGCCTGTCGCTAACTTTAAAAAACCGGTAACCGGACTAGCATACACAGATCTTATCCCCGAAAGGAGTAACAGCGTACCAACCGCTATCGAAACAGCTCTTTCAGGTGTATTTAGATTGATGTGTTTATTTCTTACGTTGAAATGATTCTCGGTATTTCCAGTATTATACTTTTCTGGATGATTATACATATCTGGATAGATTATTGCCATGGCTTAAGGTTTTTTATAGAAAACAGGATAGCACCCGGAGTGTTTGGTTTAATTCAAATATATAATAGCCAACGCCACAAAATGCTTGTTATTATTTACATATTTATTCGAATATCTTGCGTAATATTCCATTATGAAAGGTTTTTTTATTGTGCTCATTTCGTTCTTTCCTGTTTGGGTAATTGCGCAAGTATTTCCGGATAGTGCTTCCTTAAAAGAGGTGGAGGTGAGAGCATATTTTAAAGAGCATCGCTTAATGCGAAGCCCGGCCTCGGTTGGGATTATAACTACGCAAGCGTTGCAAAATCAGCCTGGTTATTCGCTGTTGCCAGCAATCAATACTATTCCAGGAGTACGAATGGAAGAGCGTTCCCCCGGAAGTTATCGATTATCTATTCGCGGTAGTTTGCTTCGTTCACCTTTCGGGATTCGCAATGTAAAAGTATATCTTGATGATTTTCTCCTTACTGATGCAGGTGGCAATACTTATTTAAATATACTGGATGCATCTTCGGTTGGCCGGATAGAAATTTTAAAAGGTCCCGAGGGAAGTATTTTTGGGGCTAATTCGGGCGGAGTAATCTTAATAAATTCTAAACGATTAGTGCAGGATAGTTCAATTGTCTCTGCCGGGGTAACCGGCGGATCTTATGGCTTAGTACATCAAAACTTCTCAGCGGAAGCTAACAAGGGTGATTTTCAAATAACTATAAATGAGTCTTTTCAAACTTCTGATGGATATAGAGAGAATAGCGCTCTGAATAGAAAAAGTTTACAGATAATTCCCAAATGGAAGTATTCAAAGTCAGGCGAAATAAATTCACTTTTAATGTATTCGGATTTAAAATATGAAACACCAGGCGGCTTAACACTTTTGCAATTTCAACAAAATCCCCGATCGGCCAGACTGGCAACACCAACTTTCCCGGGCGCAACAGAGCAAAAGGCCGGAATTTATAATAAAACGTTATTGGCCGGGATCTCCCATTCACAAATACTAAGTTCTAATCTCAGGCATGTAATTGCTCTTACAGGATCAGTAACAGATTTTGTTAATCCATTTATTACGACTTACGAAACCCGCGACGAGACCAGTGTCGGACTGCGTACCTACCTCGAACTGGCAAGCGATAACGCCAAACTCACTAGCTGGCATTTTCAATATGGTGTGGAGGCACAGCAGACAGACTCTAAAAAGAGAAATTACACTAACAATAAAGGCGAGAGAGGGGCAAATCAAAATTTTGTTGATTTTAAGGCTAATCAAAGCTTTATCTTTTCACGCTTTTCTATCTCGCCAGCTAAGAGATTAACTGTAGAGGCCGCACTTAGTCTGAATTTTTATAGCTATAATTTTACCAATATCTTCCCCGATACCGGATTGCCCGAAAACAGAAACTTTAAAGCACAACTTTTACCAAGGGTTGCTTTTTCTTATTTAATTAAGAATTATTTAGCACTACGCGGCTCGGCGAGCCGTGGCTATTCGCCGCCAACAATTGAGTAAGTTCGGCCATCTAATCGAATAATCAATAATAGTCTCAAGCCAGAGGCAGGTTGGAATTATGAAACGGGAATGCGGCTGTCGTTACGAAACAACAAAGTTTATCTTGATGCGGCGATCTTTCGTTTTGATCTTGAGAATGCTATTGTTAGAAGAGTTGATGCTGCCGGTGAAGAGTCTTTTGTGAATGCGGGTGGCACCAAACAGGCCGGTTTCGAAGCCGAATTAACAGCATGGGTCGTTCCCCTTAAAAGAGTTGGCATTATAAGAGGATTGAAATTTGCTGAGAGCTATACAAATAGTAATTTCAAATTTGTTGATTACATTATTAATAGCACAAACTTTGCAGGAAATTCGTTAACCGGCGTCCCCCGAAATAATCTTGTAAATGCATTAAATCTATACTTGCCATCAAAGCTGAGTCTCTACCTGCAACATTCTTATGTTTCCTCAATTCCGCTGAATGATGCCAACGCTTTCTATGCAGATAAATATCATTTAATGCAAGCTAAAGCGATGTGGCAAAAGCAAATACATGCTTTAAACTTAAGGCTTTTCTTTGGTGGCGATAATCTTCTTAATGCTAAATATAGTCTGGGTAACGACCTAAATGCTGCTGGTTCAAGATTTTATAATTCGGCGGCAACGAGAAATTATTATGCAGGTTTAAATGTGCAATTCTGAAATGGTGTATTTCCCGCAATTAATTGGATTGAATTATCCTGATAAGTGTTTTTTTTGAAAATTACTCTATCTTTAATTTTAATATGAGATTAGTATACTTCACTGCATGGAGCACCTGTTTGTAAATTCATCCCTTTCTCAAAATCTATTGAGAAACCTGCCGGGGATGCTCTATAACTGCAAAAACGATATCAAAAGAACTATTATTCAGGCAAGCACTGGCTGCTATGATTTAACCGGCTTTTATTCGGAGGAGTTGTTAAATGGTGCTTTTAAGTCTTATATCGATCTCATTCATCCGCAAGATGTAGCACGTGTTAAAGATCATTTCAAAAAAAATATTGTAAACCAACAGGAATGTAATTGTGAATACCGCATAATACACCGTGACGGTGGAGTGATTTGGGTTAAAGATATTGCGAACGGTGTTTATAGTGATACCGGCGATTTGCTTTACATAGAAGGTTATATTTCTGATATTTCTGATAAAAAAGAAAGAGCAGCTTTAGAAGAGCAATTACAATCTAATACATCAAACGAAAATATTCTTAAAGCAACTTTAAATATTATTCCTGATATTTTTTTAAGGGTAACTAAAAATGGTGATTGCTTTTCGTTTAATAAAATTGAAGATAAGGAACTTGGAACCGAACCATTTTTAAAGTCAGCTTTAAAAGATCTGTTCCCTGCAATTGTAGCCGAAAACTTTTTTGCTCACACTACAAATGCAATAGAAACCGGTAATACATATTCATATGAATATCAACAAGCCGGACCCAACCGCACTATCCTGGATTACGAAGCCCGTTTCCTGAAAAAGGATGACAACGAGGTATTATGTATTATTCGAGATATTACTTCATCCGTTAAGGCAAGAAAGGAAGCTGAAATTGCGAAAGAATTTTACGAGAGCATAATCGATAATGTAAATATCGACATCGCTATTTACGACGAAAATAATTGTTACTGCTTAATTAGCAAATCGGCAGTTAAAGATCCTAAAATGCGTGAGTGGCTAATCGGGAAAGACGATTTTGCATACTGTAGGGAAAGAAATAAAAGCATTGAAATTGCTGAGTCGAGAACCGAGATGTATAATCTGGTTGATGAACTTAAAAAGCCTATCGAATGGATCGAAGAACTGGCTGATGATTCTGGCAAGAAGAAATACTTTGTAAGAACATTAAAGCCACTTAAAGGCCCTGGAAATAAAAAATACAAGGTAGGTTACGGGGTAGATATTACGGCTTTAAAAATTGTTCAAAACGAATTGCTTCGCCGGGAACATCTTTTATCATTCAGTCATAAACTGGCAAAAGTTGGCTATTGGGTATGGTATCCCAATAATAGGAAGCATGAATGGAGTGATGGAGTTTTTGAAATTCTTGAAGAAGATAAACGAACCAATATAGCTCCGTCTCTGACAAGTTACCTCGATTTTATACACATTGATGACCGCGATCGTTTCAAAAAAACAATAGACTTATCGAAACAGAATAATTCATCCTACTCGATAGAATACCGCATTGTAACGAAGGCAGGGAAGATAAAACATATCAAAGAGCAGTCGTCAAGCAAGCGCTCAGATTCCAATTCAAATCAGTATTTGTTTGGAATGGTTCAGGATATTACTGAAATGCAGATTTCTCAAGAGGCATTGGCGCACAGCGAAGAGCATTTCAGAGCAATCGCAGAAAGTTCCCCTATTTACATTCTCGAACTTCGCGCTGACTACAAAATTATGTACGTCAATAACTCGGGTATAAATAGGAAGGATCTGATTGGTAAATCAGCTCTTGATTTAGTTCTTACTCAATATTACAACACACTAAAAGATACTTTTGCCAAGGTATTTAATTTGGGTATTGTAGAAAATCTCGAGCTGCAGGGAAATTTAAGCGGAGATTCGATCGAATGGTATGATGTAAGTATCGGACCTGTTAAAAATGATAGTGGTAAAGTAACGTCACTCATTCTGCTTGCGCAAAACATAACCGATAAAAAGCAAAATGAACAGGAACGGGAACGTTTAATAAAAGAGATTAACAACAGGTATAATGAGCTTATGCAGTTCAATTATATTGTGTCTCATAACTTGCGCTCACCTATCGCCAATATTTTAGGGATGTCTTATATCTTAAATCCAACTACCCCGCCTGAAGATGTAAAGCAGATTTTTGATTATATTATGCAATCGGCAGAATCGATTGATACCTTGATAAAAGATTTAAATGATGTTTTAACTGCAAGATCTCCGTTAAACGAAAAACGCGAAGAGTTTTTGCTCACAGAAATCATACAAGGAGTTTGTCATAACCTGGAACAGCAAATCAATCATTCAAATGCCTTAATTAATGTAGACATAAGTGATGATGCAAACGAGCTTACCAGTATTAAGAGTTATGTTCAAAGCATTATTTATAATCTTGTTTCTAATGCTATAAAGTATAAATCCGAAAAGAGAACTCCTGATCTTTCCATCAAAGCATGGAGAGAAACCAATCATACCCATATTGAAGTTTCTGATAATGGGATGGGTATAGATTTAGAACAATATGGGCCGCAAATGTTTGGTTTATACAAGCGTTTCACTACTCAAAATGAAGGTAAAGGGCTTGGGCTGCATATGACGTAAGCGCAGGTAGAATCATTGGGAGGTAGCATTTCTGTTGAAAGCAAGCTGGGAAAAGGCACTACCTTCAAAATTGTTTTTAGTAATTAAAGCGTAGAAATTATCCTTTCCTATCTTTGCTGCTTAATGCAGGCATTAGACAATTTTATTTCACGGAATCCCGGTAAAACTTTTGCTATCCTGCTTTTGTCTGCTCTCCCGGCGTATTTTATAAATCTCGGCCTGCTTCCTTTATTTGCTGATGAACCTACCAGAGCAAATGTCGCGCTTGAAATGATTCTTTCGGGGAATTATTCTGTGCCTACTATTGGTGCTGATTACTATTACAATAAGCCGCCTGTTTATAATTGGTTGCTTGTTTTGGTATATCAGTTAACCGGAAGCTTTTCAGAATTCGTAACCAGACTTCCAGCTTTAATTCCGTTATTTTTATTCGCTATCACAATCTATTATACGGTAGTTTATTTTCTAAAAGATAAACGCCTTGCACTTTTAAGCGCCATGCTTTCAATTTTGAACGGAAGAATGCTTGTATATGATTCCCTTTTAGGGCATATCGATATCTTCTATTCATGGCTCACCTTTATATCATTTATTTCAATTTACTATTTCTATGAAAAGAAGCAATGGTTTTTGCTTTTTCTTGTCTCCTATATTATTACGGCAATAACGTTCCTCTCTAAAGGAATGCCCTCTATCGTTTTCCAGGGACTAACCATCATTTCACTATGCATTTATACAAAGAATTTTAAGAAGCTTTTTAGCTGGCAGCATATACTTTCCGGAATTGTATGCCTGTTAATAATCGGTTTATATTTTTATAACTATTCACTCTACAATCCCGATCTAAACGGCTATATCGCCACTATCTGGGATCAAAGCAGTCAGCGAACCGCGGCAAGCGTAGGCTTTTGGCCCAGCGTAAAACATATATTTCTGTTTCCGTTTGAGTATTGCGGCCACCTTTTCCCGGCCAGTTTACTGCTTGTATTTTGTTTTCATAAAAACTTTTTGAAAGACTTGTGGCACAATAGCTTCTTAAAATTTTGTGTGATAATTTTCCTGGCAAACATCTGGATCTATTGGCTTTCGCCGGAAACCAGGCCTCGGTATCTGTTAATGCTTTTTCCCTTTCTTTTTATTATCTGGAGTCACGCATACTACATTTACCGTGAACGATTTGTAAAAGTGAATAGGGTATTTGAAGCTGTTTTAATAGTGCTTTGCATAACAGTTACCCTTGCAATTCCTTTTGCATTTTACTTTGAAGATAGATTTATAGTAAGCAATTTTGAATTTAAAGTGGCTGCACTTTGCCTGATGGCCGGCTTCATTTCCTATTTATGTTTAAAGCTAAGACAACATAAAATTATTGCATTTTTAGCCCTACTTATAGTTTTGCGATTAGGCTTTAGTTGGTTGGTTCTACCTTATCGGTTTCAGCATCAGGATGGTAGCTATTATAAAACTGCTTCTCTGGAAATGGGAACGCTAAGTAAGAATTTACCATTTCATCTCTATCAGTATCATCCGCAAGTAGAGAATATACCTTTTCATCACAGGCTGATATTTTACATCCAGCAATCGCGTATGCAGCAGGTTAAATTTACCGAGACAGATACTGTAAGTGGTTATTATCTTACCTTTGACCGCAATTTACTTAACCCAAATGCGGTATTGGTGAAAACCTACCAGAATAATCTGAAATTATTTAGAGTAAAATGAGAGATCTCTCTGTTGTTGTAACCGTTCTAAACGAAAAAGAAAACATTGCTCCTTTGATTGAAGCCATCAGACAGGCTTTAATCAATATAGATTTTGAAGTGATTTTTGTAGACGATGGTTCAACTGATGGCACACAGAAAGAGATTCGTAAATATGCGAGCAATCAAATTATTCTGGTAGAACTTCGTAAGAATTACGGTCAAAGTACAGCAATGACCGCTGGTATTGATCACACTTCTGGTAAGTACGTAGCGCTGCTCGATGGCGATTTGCAAAACGATCCAACAGATATTCCCTTTATGCTTCAAAAACTTAAAGATGAGGATTGGGATGTAGTAGCAGGAAATCGCAAGAACCGACAAGACGGCGTTTTTTTAAGAAAAATTCCTTCCAAAATCGCTAACGCATTAATCCGCAGAATGACGGGTGTTTACATTAAAGATTATGGTTGCACATTAAAAATTTTCAAGCGTGAAATAGCAGA
>JANMZB010000549.1:0-2116 GCA_031382725.1 Sphingobacteriaceae bacterium
CCTGTTTTGTAATTCTTAAGGTGTGCCAAACGCCCAGTAGCAGTATTGCATTTCTTAACTGCCGTTTTTATGTCCCTATTTTCATTTGGACATAGCTTTTGAACCACTGGACCGTTTGCTCCCAAATTTTCAGCGTTTACAAATTGAATACCATTTGTCTTGTCAGCCGCACCAGACGGGCTAACTCGACTTGTACTTGTCACTCCCCTTAGTCCGGAAGGTGATGTGTCTTTTGTGTGCTGGATGATTTGGGTGATTGGCAAATTAGGATTAATATCCTTGATGGTTTCTCCTTTCCAAAATAGCATAGGTTGGATGAGTGGCCAGAACTTGGCCCAACTGAGAAACTTAGTCAGGATGTCGCTTGGGTTGAGTTTACCATCAATGTGGATAAAGTAAAGAATGTTGGCAGAAATTGCTTCATGAACGCGGTGGTATGACAATGCGTTGTGCCGTTTGTTGAGGTTTGAATGTGGAATGGTGGATAAAGTAATAACACTTTGGTTGTCAGATACGTTGTGCTGGTACATAGTTAAGTAGAACCAGATGGCAGAAGACTTGATGTAGCTGGAACTTGCTTTTGGTTGAAACTCCCCATACTTGTGTGTGGGGAAGAAATTGTTGGGAGGACCAGGGTCCCAGGTAGCACCAGAAGGGAATAAGACATGTAGGTTACTGAAAATTGCATGATGAGTTGAAAGATGCGCATATAGGTAAGGGAGGTAGTTGCACATTGAAAGTAGGATGGCATAGCAAGTACGGTGACCAAGATCTTGTTTATCACGGCAATAATTAGGGGCTTCATGGATAGAGCGTCCCAATCGGCTCAAGTGTAGCTTGGCGGTCACACCAGACGGGCTATCTCGATATGTACGTGTCACTCCCCATAGGCCGGAAGGTGGATCGTTATTGATCGGATCAATACTTGGAGTAATAGTGACGTGTCTGTTTGAGAAGCCAGGATCACGCAATAGGTGGAAGGAATCGTTGTCCGTATGGTTGATGCGTGGATAATGCGGAGAATGTGACAATAAGCTGGTTTTGGCGTCATGAGTGGTGCTCAAACGTAGACTGAATGGCTTCAAAGGTAGGTCAATCTCCCCATAACTGGGTGCATTGGGAATGGTTGAATCAGATGTAGAAAGATAAGTGACTTGAGGAACCGGAATAATGATATCAGGTAAAAGGGGAACAGAAGGCACAACATCTCCTCGATATGGCACCACAGACGTGATTAATGGTAAAGGAACAGCTGTAATGGGCGTAGCTGTACGGAGGTTGTCAAGAACGATTGACGCATGAAGCGTGGACAAAACGGAGCATGATGGAGGACCATGGTTGGATACGTTGTCGGGGAATGTAACTGGTGGCTGATGGTCAACGATGCGTTGCTCGATGACTTGGAAGGAATTAAGATCCTTGACATCATCGCTGGGTGGAAGTGGAGATGTGGGGTAGATGGTTGGAGCCGTGAAGGGGGAAGCATCAACAGGTGTTAAAGGTAATCCAAAGAAGTTATGATGTTTCCATGCGTTGAATTCAGGTTCATAAAGGTTGAACCAGACGGAACTGTCGTTGGAGCCAGCAGTATGTCGGTACCATTGTTGTAGAAGAATGATGTTACGGATGAGCATGGGTGGAAAGAGAAACACATGATCATCATCATCTTCAATGTCGTTACTGAAAGAAGGAAGATAAAAGTGCTGAAGATCCTGAAAAGGTTTGATGCACATTAAGTCATCAATAGTTTTGATCCAAAGATCTTTCAAGACAGAATGAATAAATGATTCAGTAGGAACATATAGAAAATTGTCCAGAACATGTTGTAGTGCCAGAACCTTGGTAGGAGTTGGAAGTTGCGAGATCATAATGAATAAATCATATGAAAAGGCATGTGACGATGGGAGGCGGATGGATAGTTGGTAGGATGTTGGAAGGAAGTTGGGAAGAAGTAGGATGGACCAAATAGGAAAACAATAGCTGCCTGTTTCAGAGGGGCTTGAGTGCACGCTGTATGTACAAACCGTTAAGGAACTCTGGCGCAGTACTGAAGGGTTACTAACTCTATGCAGCTTTTGTAGGGCTGTCTAACATACAAGTATTGTGTAACCTATAG